>JBKJJG010000289.1:0-4438 GCA_046598155.1 bacterium
TTCGGCGTGCTGGTTACGCTCGAAGACGGGGTCGTGATCCGCGACCCGCGCATCATCGCTCTGCCCTTGTCGTCACTGCTTCTGATGAGGTAGCCGGGAGGTCGCTCTCTGATTCGCGATCCCATACACCTATGGCGGCGAGACGGTCGCCAAGACAATCGAGGTGAACGATGACCGACGACAACGCCGCCTTCGCGGGTCGCGTCACCCGCATGCGCGACCTCCTCGCGGCCAACCTCGCCGAGGACTGGCCCAACCTCCCGGTCGTCGGCGGCGAAGGCACCTTTTTGTTCGGCCTGGACGGCCGGCGCTACCTTGATTTCGTCGCTGGATTTGCCGCGTGCAACCTGGGCCACCGCCATCCGCGCGTGGTCGCCGCGGCCAAAGCCCAGATGGACCGGCTCATCCACGGTGCGATCGGCCTGGTGGTGCACGATCCGATCTTGCGCTTGAGCGAAGAACTGGGCCGGATCACGCCGGGCGATCTCAACGCCTTCTTCTGGGGCAACAGCGGCACCGAGGCCGTGGAAGGCGCCCTGAAGCTGGCGCGGTACGTCACGGGCCGCCCGACCATCGTGGGCTTCATCGGCGGGTTCCACGGCCGCTCGTTCGGCTCAACCTCGGTCACCGCGTCCAATGCCAAGTACCGCCGGCACTACGAGCCGCTTCTTCCCTCGATCTTCCACGTGCCGTTCCCGTACTGCTTCCGCTGCCCGCACCGCACCGGGCCTGGCTGCTGCGGCGACCCCCTCGCCAGTCTGGACCGGTTGTTTCGGTACATGGTGGACCCCAGCGAGGTCGCGGCCGTCATCGTTGAGCCGATCCTGGGAGAGGGCGGCTACGTGGTGCCTCCGCCGGAGTTCCTGCCCGGTCTCCGGGACCTGTGCAGCCGGCACGGGATCCTGCTGATCTTCGACGAGATCCAGACGGGGTTCGGCCGCACCGGCGCGATGTTCGCATCCGAGACGTTCGGTGTCACGCCGGACATCCTGGCCCTCTCCAAGAGCATCGCTTCCGGTTTTCCCCTGAGCGCGGTGGCCGCCAGCCCGGCCCTGATGCAGCGCTGGGGCCCTGGATCGCACGGAACGACCTTCGGCGGCAACCCGGTGTCGTGCGCCGCGGCGATCGCCACCCTGGAGGTCTTCCGGGAAGAGGGCGTTCTTGACAACGCCCGCGCGCGCGGCGAGGAGGCGATGGCCCGGCTCGGCGAGCTTGCCCGGCGGTCGCCGTTCATCGGGGACGTTCGGGGAAAGGGGTTGATGATCGGCTTGGAGTTCGTAGATCCGGCCGCGGATGGGGCGCCCAACGGCGTCGCCGTCCGCAGCGTCCTGGAGGGATGCCTGCGGCGCGGCCTGCTCCTCTATCCGGCCGGGCAGTCCGGCCACGTGCTGCGGCTCACCCCTCCGCTGACGGTGAGCCGAGAGGAGCTCGACGAGGGGCTGAGCATACTGTCAGAGGTGGTCGCGACGCTCTAGCCCGCCGCACCCTGGCCGCTCGCCGCACCGCCGGCCGCGGGGTGCTCCTGGACCAGCACCCGCAGCGTCTCTTCCCGGATCAGGCCGTGCACCCGCTGGCGCAGCGCGATGAACTCCGGCGTGTCCATTACGCTCACCTCGCGTGGCCTGGGAAGCGTGACCGTGACCTCGGTCTTGATCCGGCCCGGGCGCGTGGTCATCACGTAGATCCGGTCGGAGAGCAGGATCGCCTCGTCTATGTCGTGGGTCACGAACAGCACCGTCTTGTGCGTTTGCTCCCAGACTCGCAGCAGCAACTCCTGCATCACCGAGCGCGTCTGCGCGTCCAGCGCGCCGAAGGGCTCGTCCATCAGTAATATTGCCGGCTCGTTGGCCAGCGCGCGTGCGAGCGCCACCCGCTGCTGCATGCCGCCCGATAGTTCCTTGGGGTAGGCCGGCTCGGTGCCCCGCAGGCCCACCAGGTCCAGGTATCGGCGCGCAATCTCCCGCCGCTCCTCTGCCGGCCGGCCGCGCAGCCGCAGGCCGAACTCCACGTTGCCCTGCACCGTCAGCCATGGAAAAAGCGTGTAAGACTGGAACACCATGCCGCGGTCGGCGCCCGGGCCCTCGACCGGGCGGTCGTCGAGCATCACCTCGCCCGAGGTTGGCCGGATCAGGCCGGCCACGATGCGCAGTAGCGTTGACTTGCCGCAGCCGGATGGGCCGACGATCGAGACGAACTCCTCGTCGTGGACACCCAGGCTAAGGTTCTCAAGGGCCGTCACGGTACCGCCTCTCCGGCGGGTGAAGGCCATACTCAGGCCGCGGATGGCGAGCTTCAGATCCGCGGCGACCACGGCAGCAGCAGTCTGTGAAGGCGTTTGAAGGTCGCATCGAAGACGAATCCGAGCAGGCCGATGGTGAACAGCCCGACGAAGATCCGGTCCGTGAACAGCCCGCGGCTGGCGTCCAGGATCATGTACCCCAGCCCTCGGTTGGACGCCACCAGCTCGGCGACGATCAGGTAGGTCCAGGCCCATCCCATCGTGATGCGGAGGTTGTCCATCACCCCGGGCAGGGTGGCGGGCAGGAGCACGCGGCCGAAGACGTCGCTGCGCCGGGCGCCCAGCGTGTAGGCGCTGTCGAGCAGGTCCTTGGGTACGCTCGCCGACACGTCCGCTATCAGCAGGATCAACTGGAAGAAGGTGCCGATGAAGATCACCGCCACCTTCTGCGGGGTGCCGATCCCGATGTAGAGGATTAGCAGCGGGATCATCGCGCTCACCGGCAGGTAGCGGACGAAGTTGACGACCGGTTCCAGCAGGGCCTCGACGAACTTGAGCGTGCCCATCAGGATGCCGAGCGGTACCGCCAGCAGCACCGCCAGGGCCCAGCCCGTGACGATCACGTTGACGCTGGCCCAGGTGTGTTCAGCTAGGCTGCCGTCGGCGATCAGGGCGACCGCGGCCCGCACGATGTCGGACGGCGAGGGCAGAAACAGCGGGGCGACGAGGCCGCCGTAGGTCAGGATCGCCCACATCGCGAAGATCCCCGCGGCCGACGCGCCAACCCCTGCCAGGTACGCGCTGCGGGAGATCGGCTCGTGCGGCCGCAGAACCTCGCTTAGCCGGGTCAGCAGCCCGGGTCGGTCTCGTTTCACCGCCTGGGGCGTCTCACTTCCCGACGAACGACGGATCCAGGATGTCTACCGCCTTGATTCCCTTCATCCCGGCCTTGCCCAGACCGGTCCACAGGTCAATGGCGAACTGCGCGGTCTTGTAGCCGATCCCGGGCTTGTCCTTCGCGCCGAAGAACTCCTGGGAGGCGGCCAGATCGTAGTAGCGGATGCCGGTCAGCGTCTCCGCGAAGACCTTGGGATCCTTTAGCCAGCCGCCGACGGCCTCGGCCATGATCTTGTTGCTCTCGTCGGGATACTGCTTCCAGTAGTCCACCGCGCGGTGCCAGGCCTTGACCAGATTGGCCATGTCCTTGGGCCGGGCCTTGATCACGTCCTTGCGGAAGACCAGGACGTCCACTATCAGGTTGGGCGTGGCCGAGGAGTCCACCAGGATCTTGCCGTGCGGTGCCTGCTTGCCCTTGGTCAGCCAGGGCTCCCAGGTGACCGCGGCGTCCACCTTGCCGGCGACGAACGCGGCGCCGGCGTCACCCGCGGTCATGTTGACGACGGTGATGTCCTTGAGCGAGAGCCCGGCCTGCTTGAGGAGAAAGGCCAGGAAGAAGTGACTGACCGACCCTTCGCTGAACGCCACCTTCTTGCCCTTGAGGTCCTTAACCGAGGCGATCTCCTTGCGCGCGACGATGCCGTCGCCGCCCTTGGAGTCGTCCATCGCGAGAATGGCGGCCATCTGGAAGTCGGGCTTGACGCGCTGCACCACCGTGTCAATCGTCGTCATGAGCCCGTCAATGCGCTTGGCGGCCAGCGCCACGTACCGGGGCTTGGTGTCCTCCATCAGCACAAACTCGACCGAGGTTCCCAGCTCCTTGAGGAAGCCCTTCTTCTCGGCGAGGAAGAGCGGACCGTAGCCCACCCAGACCGGATATCCTATCTTGAGCGGGGTCTGAGCAGGAAGGGGCGCGGGCCGGACGAGCATGCCCGCTACCAGGGCCACTGCCAGGAACAGAGCGATCCGACGGACTTTCATCGTGCCACCTCCGAGTAAGATGCCTTGCCTACTTAGAGCCAATCCGGTGGATTCCCTGCCAGCATGCCCTCCGCGTCTTCTCGCGACCCACGGTAGGGGCCAGGGTGTTCCATCTTCAGGGAGGTGACCGCGGCTGCAAGCCGGCACGCCTCCGCCGGCGACGAGTTCAGCCGCGAAGCCACGTACGTGGCAAAGCAGGTGTCGCCTCGACCGGTGCGGCCGCGCACGACCCGGGGAGTGAACGCGGCCTCGACGAACCCTCGTTCCGCGTGGACGAGGATCCCGCCCGCGTGCGTCAGCACGATCTCCCGCGGCCCCAGT
>JBKJJG010000138.1:0-2235 GCA_046598155.1 bacterium
GTCGGCGCGGGCCGGGTGCTCGCGCGCCAGCACGCGTCCCATGCGACGCCGGGCCTGGTGCACGTTCCGATCGCGCATCACCGTGTCGGGCCGCGCGAAGTAAATGTACTCGAAGACGCAGTGGGCGCGCCGGTCAACCGCAAGAACCTGCCGCCTGTGCATGCCTCCTCCGTCAAACGCCACCAGCTCGCCGGGCTCCACCTCGCACACCGCCTGGGCGCCGGTGTGGTCGAACGCGCAAGTCTCCGAAGCGATCGCCCAAAACCCAGGGCCCCGTCCGACCGCCATCGGCCGTATCCCGTGCGCGTCGCGAAACCCGATCAGCCGCCCGCCCACCAGGGCCGCGACCGTGTACGCACCCTCGAGCCGGTGCATGCACCAGGCGACCGCCTCTTCCGTGGTGGCTGCCGGCGCCCGCGCGATCAGGTGCGCGATCACCTCGCTGTCAGTGGTCGCGCTGAACCCAACCCCCTGCGCCTCCAGCTCGCGCCGGAGCGCAGGCGCGTTGATCAGGTTGCCGTTGTGACTGATTGCCACCGGGCCCCAGGGTGACGGCACTATGAAGGGCTGTGCGTTCTCGATGCGGGCCGATCCCATCGTGGCGTACCGGACGTGCCCGACCGCTGCTGGACCCGCCAGCGAAGCGACCCGGTCGTCGTCGAAGACACGGGATACGAGCCCCATGCCCCGGCGATGTCGCATCACCGTGCCATCGAACGCCGCGATGCCCGCGCTCTCCTGCCCGCGGTGCTGCAGCGCATAAAGCGCCACGTGGACGATCGGCGCCGCGGCTTGCCCGTCGGTGCAGAGGACGCCGCTGACCCCGCACTCCTCTTTCCAGATCCGCATGTGCCTAAACCTCCAGGCCCTCCCAGGCCTCGGTTAGCTGCGCCAGGGGCAGTTCGATCGGATCGGCAACCCCGGCGCTACCGACCTGGGCCAGGCGCAGCGCCGGGCCGCCGGCGTGGCCGAGAACGTGGACCGGCACGCCATTACGGCGAGCTAACTCGCTCAGCGCATCCAGACGTTCGGGAGGGAGCGACGCGACAAACCGCGCCGGACCTTCCCCGAACCAGACCTCCACGACAGGACCCTCCGGCAGCGTCACCGAGGCGCCCATGCCGCCCGCCATGCACGCTTCGGCCAGTGCCACGGCGATACCACCGTCGCTGGCGTCATGGACCGACGAGACCAATCCGGCCCGCACCGCCTCGCGGGCGCAGGCGATCGCGCGCGCCGAGCGCTCCAGGTCCGGGTCTGACGGACGGCCCCTGACCTCGCCCTGGAACGCGTGCTGGTACAGGCTCGCCCCAAGGGTCCCAGCAGGGGCGCCCAGCAGCACGACCAGATCGCCTTCCCGGGCGAAACCCATCCGCCCAGCGCGTGCCACGTCGTCGAGCAGCCCGACCATGGCCACCACCGGCGTTGGAAAGACCGCGCGACCACGACCCTCCCCACACTCGGCCTCGTTGTAGAACGAAACGTTGCCGCCGATCACCGGAACCCCGAGGGCCTCGCACGCCTCTGCGATGCCCTCAATCGTTTCGCAAAACGTCCAGAACACCTCGGGCCGCTCCGGGCTCCCGAAGTTGAGGCAGTCGGTGACCGCCAGCGGCTCCGCGCCCGCACACGCCAGGTTGGCCGCCGCCTCGATCACCGACAGCGCTGCCCCGCGCCGCGGGTCAGACGCGCACCATCGGCCGTTGCCATCAGAGGTCAGCGCAAGCCCCAGCGGAGGCGCGGCGATCAGGCGGAGCACCGCCGCGTCGGCCCCGGGTGGGATCACGGTCCGGACTCCCACCATGTGGTCGTACTGCTCGTAGATGCCGCGCTTGCTTGCCACGTCCGGATGGCGCAGCAGAAGGAGCAGCGCCTCCCGTGGATCGGGCGCAGGAACCGCCGCGGGATCGAGCCGCCACCGCGCCTCCAGCCCAACAGGCACCACGGCCAGGGGATCGTATATGGGGGCCTCCGCCAGGGTCTCCGGCGGAAGATCCACTATGGTCCGGCCGCCGGCGGTCACGCGCAGGCGCGGATCAGCGGTAACCTGACCTATCACCTCGGCTGCCAGCCCCCAGCGGCGATAGGCCGCGGCGGCGCGCTCCACATCGTCCGCGTGCACCACCAGGAGCATCCGCTCCTGCGACTCGCTGAGCAGTATCTCCTCGGGCCGCATCCCGGCCTCGCGCAGCGGCACGCGGTCCAGGTCTATCGCCATGCCCACGCGGCCTCGCG
>JBKJJG010000145.1:0-3535 GCA_046598155.1 bacterium
CAGCCGGCCGGCCGCCCAGCCCCAGCGGCCGCGGGATCCCGGGTTTCTGGTGATACTATCGATCCGAACCCTGGAGCGCGAGCCCGAGACCCGGCTCTCCCGGGAACAGATCGCCAGGGTTCTTCCGTTTATCAAGGCGTTGAAGGACGTGCCGCTCTCGGACATAGAGGCCGCCATGGCGATTGTAGGCGCCGTTAGGGAAGTTTTCACTCCCGAGCAGCGCGCCGCTCTGGAAGAGGCCAGGAAACGCTTTCAGGAGCGGGCGCGGGCTCAGGGAATCCCGGGCGGGCAGGGGGCCGGCGGCGCAGCCCTCGGCGGAGGCGCGGTCGGAGAGGGGCTCACCGACGAGGAGCGTGCGCAGCGCCGCGTCAGGACCTTTGAGAGGATGATTCGGTACCTGGAACAGCGAATGAAGTCGTGAGACCCTGGCAATCGTCTAGGAGGATTCAATGCGCTATCTGGCGCTTCTAATCGCGTTCGTTTTGCTCGCGCTGTCGGGATGGCCCGCGGCCGCCCAGACGCCCCCGGCCCGACCGGCCCCTCTGGCCGAATTGACCGCCACGGCCGATCAGCGCAACCCGTCCATCGCTGCGGCACGCCAGGCGATCGCCGCTGCCGAGGCCAGGGTCGCGCTGGCACGCGCCGGCCGCGGCCCAACCGTTGCGGCGTCGGGCACCGCGGCGACGGCGGGCGGCGGAACTGCCACAACGACCCCGCCCTTCTCCAGCTCCACTTCGCTCTCGGCCAGCTACCTGCTCTACGACAGCGGCCAGATCGGTCACGCCGTCCGGCAGGCAGAGGCGAACCTCAAGGCCGCCCGGCTGGCGCTGGAGGCCACGCGCCAGGACGTGGCCAACGGCGTGGCGCAGGCCTACGTGAACGTTCTGCGCGCCGAGCGCACCGTGGTGCTGCGCGAGCAGGTGATGGCGCAGAGCCGCGAGTCGCTGCGCCTGGCCGAGGGGCAGTTCCGTGCCGGCGTCGTACCCCGATCTGACGTGGTGCGCGCGCAGGCAGGACTGGCCGCTGCCGAGGGCGAGCTTCTCGCGGCCCGCAACGCGGTGGATCAGGCGAAGGCGGCGCTGAACGTTGCCGCCGGTCAGGCGCCGACCACGCCGATCGCGGTGGCGCCAGCACCCGCGGTGCCCCAACTGACCGTTGCGCTGGCCGCCCTGGCCGCGCAGGTGGACGAGCGACCTGAAGTGCGCCGCGCCCTGGCCGAGATCGAGGCCGCGGAGGCGGCCCTGGCCCTTGCCCGCGCCGGCGGCAGCCTTCGGATGACCCTCGACGGCCGGGCCACGCAGGCCTTCGCGCCATCTACGCAGACAACATACTCGCTCGGCACCACGATCAGCTTCCCGCTGTCCGACGCGGGCCGCGTGGATGCCCAGGTTGCGGAGGCCACCGCCAACCTGGCGGCGGTGCGTGAGCGCATCCAGACTACCCGCCTGACGCTGCAGCAGCAGGCCCTTACCGCGTACCTAGCGATACTCGACGCCCGGGCGCGCATCACCAGCGCCCGAGCAGGGCTTGCGTTCGCGCAGGAGTCGCTGCGCCTGGCGCAGGGACGGTACGCCGCCGGGGCCGGGCCGTTCCTTGAGGTGGTGGACGCGCAGACGGCGCTGGTGGCGGCTGAGGTGACGCTGGCCCGGGCGGAGTTCGACGAACTGGCAGCGGTGCTGTCGCTGCGGTACGCGCTGGGCCGGTCGGTGGTGGACGGGGCGATCTAGCTCATGCGTATTCGCGACCAGCTCCTGCCGCTTCTGCTGGCCCTGATCCTTGCGGTTGGGATTCCAGCTTCCCCTGCCCTTGCCCAACCCGCCGACATCGGCGTCGGGCTCTTCCTTGAGAGCTACCGCACCCTCAGGGAAGAGAGTCTGTTCTCGCCTTCCCCGGAGACACTGCTGCGCGGCGCCGACGCGGGTCTGCGCGGTCTTCTGCGGGAGGAGGGGGGGAACCCCGCCTCGCTGAGTGCCTTGATCGTTACCGGGGACGAACGGGGCGACCTCGAACAGACCCTGTACCGCATCGCGCAGGCGCAGACGCTTGCCCGCGCCCGGCCGATTGCGGTCGTCTACGCGGCGATTTCGGGCATGGTCGCCGCGCTCCGCGATCCGAACAGCGCCTTCTTCTCGCCGGATGCCCTTATCCAGCTGAACAACCGGATCCGCGGGGAAGAGTTCGTCGGCATCGGCATCGTCATTGAGGACCGGGCCGGAGGGGCGGTCATCACTGAGGTGCTGGAGGAGTCACCCGCGATCGAGTCCGGGCTTCGTGCCGGCGACGTCATTCTCGCCGTGGACGGCGTGCCCACGGCCGGGCTGTCACTCGAGCGGGTGAGCCAGATGATCCGGGGCGCCGAGGGGTCGGAGGTCGCGCTGACGATACAGCGCTCTGGGGCTACGGCGCCGCAGTCCGTGACGCTGGTCCGGCGTCGGATCGTGCAGCGCGTTGTGACAACCCGGGTGCTGGCTTCCGGAATCGGATATCTTCGGATCTCCCAGTTCAACCAGGCATCGTCCGAGATGGTCGCATCCGGGCTGCGCGAGCTCCTCGATCAGGGGGCCAGGGGCCTCGTGCTCGACCTGCGGGGCAATCCCGGCGGGCTGCTGGACGCCTCGGTGAGCATTGCCAGCCACTTCCTGGAACGCGGCGTGGTGGTGACCCTGGAGTCGGGCCGGGGCGACACGATCTCCTACACGGTCCGTCCTCGTGCTCCCAAGCACACGGGTCCGCTGGTGGTGCTGGTGGACCGCGGGAGCGCCAGCGCATCGGAGGTCGTGGCCGGAGCGCTGCAGGATGCCGGCATCAAGCTCGTGGGCACCCGGACATACGGCAAGGCCACGGTGCAGGCGGTCTACCGGCTGCGTGATGGCAGCGGGCTGCGGCTGACCGTGTCGCGGTATCTCACGCCGTTGGGCCGCGACATCGAGGGCCGCGGGCTCGTGCCGGACGTGGAGGTTGCCACCGGGGGAGCGCTGATCGGAAGCCCGGGCGACGCGCCGTTGAACCGCGCGGTGGCGATGCTCCAGCAGTCGGCGGCGCTGGTGGGCGTCGCATCCCGCTAGGCGAAACCATGCCAATCCACGGTGAGATCCACCGTAGCACCTACTACGACTCCGTTGCGCTGATGCTGGCCCAGCGCGAGGCCCGCGATCAGCTTGGCGTGGAGGACGTCGGCGTCGTCATGGCAACCGACGCGAACAAGGAGATCCTGCGCGCGGGGGGGCTGGAGTTCCCAGGACTGGCCGGGGCACGGCCGGACGATCTGGCGATCGTTGCCCGGGCGGCCTCGGAGGCGGAGGCGCAGGCGGCCACAGCGTTTGCCGTCGGGGTGCTCACCCGCCGCCGGGTGTCGGTGGCCGGCGACGCCTACCGTCCCAAGACGGTTGCCTCGGCCGCGCGCGCCCTTCCCGAGGCCACGATCGCCCTGATCTCGGTCCCTGGGCGATTCGCGCACTCGGTGGCGCGCGAGGCCTTGGATGCCGGCCTGCACGTCCTTTTGTTCTCGGACAACGTCCCCATCGAGCACGAGATT
>JBKJJG010000297.1:0-8324 GCA_046598155.1 bacterium
GGTGGAGGTGGCAGACCCGATGCGTTCGCTGGCAGCCCACCTGCCGCGCCGGCCCGAGGGGCGCGTCCTGGTGGTTGGCGCGGGCAAGGCCTCGGCGCGCATGGCCTCGGCGCTGGAAGCCGTGCTGGGCGACCGCATTGCCGGTGGAGCCGTTACGACCAAGTACGGATACCTTGAGCCGCTTCGGAGGATCACGCTCACCGAAGCCGGCCACCCTCTGCCCGATACGGCCGGGCTTGTGGGAGCCGGCCTGATTGCCAACATTGCGGACAGCGCCGGTCAGGGAGATCTGGTCTTCGTGCTTGTTTCCGGCGGGGGCTCGGCCCTGCTGCCGATGCCTGCCGAGGGAATAGCGCTGGAAGAGAAGATCGCCACCACCGATCTGCTTTTGCGCTCGGGCGCCACGATCACCGAGGTGAACACCGTCCGCAAGCATCTTTCCGGGCTGAAGGGTGGATGGCTGGCCCGCCGAGCGGCGCCCGCCAGGGTGGTGACGCTGATCTTGTCCGACGTTCTCGGCAACCCTCTCGATGCCATCGCCTCGGGCCCTACCGTGCCCGATCCGACTACCTTTGCCGACGCGCTGACGGTGGTGGACCGCTACGGGCTGCGTAGCGCGCTGCCTGCCCCGGTCCGCCGGCGCCTGGAGCGCGGCGCGGCCGGTGATCTCCCGGAAACTCCCAAACCAGGCGACCCGGCTTTTGCCACGGCGAGGGCCGTGGTGGTCGGCGACATTACCCTGGCCGCGGATGCGGCGGTTGAGCGGGCTCGGGCGTTGGGCTATCATGTTGTTTTGTGTGGGACCAACGTCGAAGGCGAGGCGCGCGAGGTAGGGGCGCGGTTCGGCGCACGAGTACGCGACGAGCGGGCCTCCGGGAAGTCGCGCCCAGGACCGGCATGCTTGATCATGGGCGGCGAGACCACGGTGACCGTGCGGGGGACGGGCCGGGGAGGTCGCAACCAGGAACTGGCGCTGGCCTCCGTCGAGATTATCGCCGGCCTACCGCAGACGCTTGTGGCGGCGTTTGGGACCGACGGGACCGACGGGCCCACCGATGCCGCGGGCGCGGTGGCCGATGGGACAACGCTGGCGCGGGCCCGCGCCATGGGGCTTGATCCGGTCGCGGCTTCGGCCAACAACGACGCCTACGCGTTCTTTGACGCGTTGGGCGACCTGATCGTCAGTGGACCGACGAACACGAACGTCAACGACCTGTGGCTGGGGCTCATCGGGTCTGCGCAGGCGAAAATGTGAGGGCGGGTGATCCATGAAGGTTCTGTTCTGCGTGTCAGAGGCGGTGCCGTACGCGAAGACAGGAGGGCTTGCGGACGTTGCCGGGGCCCTGCCCGCGGCGCTGCGCCGCAAGTGCCTGGACGTGCGGGTGATGATGCCGCGCTACCGCGGGATCAGCCGCGGCGGGCTCGAGCCGGTGCAGCAGGTCTACAGCGTCATAGGCGGGACCGCAATCGAGGGCGCGGTCTGGATGGGGACGCCCTCCGCTGGCGTGCCATACTACTTCCTGGAACAGCCCTCCCTCTATGACCGCGACGGGCTCTACGGTGAAGGGGGACGGGACTACGAGGACAACCTGGTCCGGTTCGCTTTCTTCTGTCAGTCCGCGCTGGGGTTGATGCACAACACCTGGACGCCGGACCTGGTACACTGCCACGACTGGCACGCTGCGCTCATCCCTGCCTACCTCCGGGCGCACCGCGACCCTCTTCCGACACTGTTCACGGTGCACAACCTGGCTCACCAGGGAATCTTCCCGCGCGAGCAGTTCCCGCTGGCCTGCCTGCCGCCCGAGACCTTCACGCCGGACGGCCTGGAGTTCTACGGAAACGTCAACGTCATGAAGGCGGGTCTGGTGTACGCGCACGCCGTGAGCACCGTGAGCGAAACCTACGCCAGGGAGATTCAGACCGAGGAGTTTGGGGCAGGGCTGGACGGGCTGCTGAGGGCGCGTTCGGCTGACCTGTTCGGGATCCTAAACGGCGTGGACTACGCGCTCTGGGATCCGGGCGTGGACCCGCACATCCCGGTCCGGTATCACGCCGGAGACCTTACCGGGAAGGCCCGCTGCAAGGCGGCGCTGCAACAGGAAGTGGGGCTGCCGGTCCAGGCCTATGCGCCCCTGATCGGGACCGTTGCCCGCCTGGCGTCCCAGAAGGGGTTCGACCTGGTGGCCGCCGCGATGGACGCGATCGTCGCGACCGGGGCGCAGGTGGTCATCCTTGGCACGGGCGAACCTGCCTTTGAGGAGGCGTTCCGGGCCGCGTCCGCCCGGTTCCCCGACCAGGTGCGCGCCATCATCGGGTTCGATGAGGGGCTCGCGCACCGTATCGAGGCAGGCGCCGACATCTTCCTGATGCCCTCACGCTTCGAGCCCTCAGGCCTCAACCAGCTCTACAGTCTCCGCTACGGAACGCCCCCTGTGGTGCGGCGCACCGGCGGGTTGGCGGACAGTATAGTGGACGCCACGCCGGAGAACGTGCACCTCGGGCGCGCCAACGGGTTTGTCTTCGACGACTACAGCCCGGAGGCACTGGCCGCGACAATCGGCCGCGCCGTTGCCGCCTACCGCGACCCGGGCCTGTGGCATTTGCTGCAACAGGCTGGGATGCGGGCGGACTTCTCGTGGGACCGGGTGGCCGGCCGGTATCTTGAACTGTACGAGGCCACCCTCCGGCGGGCCGCGGAGCGTCGGTCCTGAGGCAGCACATCTTACGAGCGAGGTGAACGGTCTTGCCTGAACTGCGTACCGATCCGATCTCCGGCCGCTGGGTGATCATCGCCACCGAGCGGGCGGCGCGGCCCACCGATTTCTCGACGCCACCGGTGGAGGTAAACGACCTGGAGCACTGTCCGTTCTGTTCCGGCCGCGAGAGCCGGACGCCGCCCGAGATCTTCGCCGTCCGCGATCCCGGCACGGCGCGCGACACGCCTGGCTGGCAGGTACGGGTGGTTTCGAACAAGTTCCCGGCACTGCGCATCGAGGGCGACACCACGCGCAGCAGCACGGGCATGTTCACGCGCATGGACGGGGTTGGCGCACACGAGGTCATCATCGAAACGCCCGACCATCACACGCACCTCGGCCTAATGCCGGCCCGCGAGGTGGCCGCCGTGGTCAGGGCCTACCTGCAGCGGTACCGCGACCTGGACGGCGACGACCGGTTTGAGTACGCGCTGCTCTTCCGCAACCATGGCCGCACCGCCGGTGCCTCGCTGTCCCACCCGCACTCGCAGCTCATCGCCCTGCCCGTTATCCCCAAGCGCGCGGCCGAGGAGCTAGAGGTGGCAGAGCGGTACTTCGGCCGCAACGCGGTGTGCGTCTTCTGCCGCTTGATCGAGCAGGAACTGGCGGCGCGCGAGAGGATCGTTTTCGAGAACGAGCGGTTCGTGGCGCTACAGCCCTACGCGGCGCGCTTTCCCTTTGAGACCTGGCTGCTACCCAAGGAGCACCGGGCCTCGTTCGGGACGCTGGGCGAGGGCGACGTTCTTCCGTTCGCGGAGGCGCTGCGGACGACGCTGCACGCGCTGCACTCGTGCCTGAACAACCCGCCGTACAACTACATCGTGCACACCGCGCCCTACACCGACCACGCCGGGCACTTCTACCACTGGCACCTTGAGATCATGCCGCGGCTAACCCAGGTCGCCGGGTTTGAGTGGGGGTCGGGGTTCTACATCAACCCCATGGTGCCCGAGCAAGGCGCGCGGTTCCTGCGCGAGTGTGCCATGAAGGCAGGCGCCGAGGTATTGGCGCCCGGCGGGGAGAAGGAATAGCCGATGAGCACAACCCCCAGCGAGCGTATCCTCCTTGGTTCTGGGCCAAGCCTGCTCCCCCCCGAGGTCACCGAGGCGCTTGCGCAGCCACTGCTAGGACACATGGACCCCGACATGCTCCGCATTCTCGACGAGACAGTCGAGCTGCTGCGCGCCGTGTTCCAGACCGAGAACGAGCTGGCGCTGCCGGTCTCGGGAACGGGGACCGCGGGGATGGAGGCCGCGCTGCTGCACATGGTGAAGCCGGGAGAGGGGCTGGCCGTCTGCACCGCCGGGTTCTTCGCCGATCGCATCGTCGAGATCGCGACGCGGATCGGGGCCGAGGTGGTTCGGGTCGAAGCGCCCTGGGGCCGAGCGGTGAGCGCGGACGATCTCGAGCGCACGCTGGCGTCGCCCCCCGGAGGCCGGGGGATCGCCTGCGTGGCTGTGGTGCACGTCGAGACCTCAACCGGAGTGCTGCAGCCCCTGACCGATCTTGCCCGCGTGGCGCACGAACACGGCGCGACGTTCCTGGTGGACGCGGTCGCCTCGCTGGCCGGAGCCGAACTGCCGGTAGACGCGTGGGGCATTGACGCCTGCTACAGCGGATCCCAGAAGTGCCTGAGCGCGCCTCCCGGCATGGCGCCGCTGACGGTGCACGCGCGCACGCGCGGCCGCGGGACGCCCGCTGCCTTCTACCTGGATCTCGAGGGGCTGTGGAAGTACTGGGGCCCCACGCATGCCTACCACCACACCGTGCCCGTGCAGCAGATCTACGCCATGCGCGCGGCGCTTCGGCTAGTGGTGGAGGAGGGGATGGAGGCCCGGGTGGCACGCCACTGGCGCAACACACGAGCCCTTTGGGCAGGGTTGCAGGCCATGGGACTGGGGCTGCTGGCCGCCGAGCCCGACCGGTCTCCCACCATCACGACGGTCGTCATCCCCGATGGCGTGGACGATGCCCGGGTGCGCGCCCGTTTGCTGCGGGAGTACGGGATAGAGATAGCCGGCGGGCTGGGACCGCTGCGGGGCAAGGTCTGGCGGATAGGCCTGATGGGGCACTCCAGCCAGCCGCGCTGGGTCCTGCTGCTTCTCAGCGCGCTGGAGGCCGTCCTGGCCTCCGAGGGAGTCCGGCTGCCGAAGGGAGCCGCTTCCATTCAGGCAGCGGCACTCCTGTAAGTTAGCGACCGGGAACCGTGAAACCGGTCGCGCTCTTCGTCACCTGTCTGGTTGACCAGCTCTATCCGCACGTGGGCGAGGCCGCGGTGCGCGTGCTGGAACGCGCCGGCTGCACCGTGGCGTTTCCAGAGGGACAGACCTGCTGCGGTCAGGCGGCGTTCAACAACGGGTTCCAGGAAGAAGCGCGCGTGCTGGCGCGGCGGTTTCTGGACGTGTTTGCGGACGCGCCGGCCATCGTGGCGCCGTCGGGCTCCTGCACAGACATGGTGCGCGAGTGGTACCCGCGCCTGTTTCGCGACACGCCGGCGCTCGGCGACCTGGCACGGTCGGTTGCCTCCCGCACCTATGAGCTGAGCGAGTATCTCGTCCGCGTTCTGGGAGCCACCGACCTGGGCGCCCGTTTCCCTGCCACTGTTACCTATCACCCATCGTGCCACGGCCTGCGCGGGCTTGGGTTGCGGGACGAGCCGCTCGGCCTGCTCCGGGCGGTGCGCGACCTGCGCCTGGTAGAGTTGCCCGACGCCGAGCAGTGCTGTGGGTTCGGAGGCTTTTTCTCGATCAGGTTTGCGGCGCTCTCCGGCGCGATGCTCTCCGCCAAACTCGACGCCATCGAGGCCAGCGGCGCCGAGGTGGTCACCGCCACCGACGTGAGCTGTCTGATGCACATCTCCGGCGGGCTCTCCCGCCGGGGTAGCCGCGTGCGCGCGCTGCACCTGGCAGAGATCCTGGCGGGATCGTGATGCCGGACCGTTCGACCCGGATTGACCTTATCCGCAACGTCGAGCAGGCGCTGCGGGACGAGTCGCTGCAGCGCCAGATGGGGAAGGCCATGCCGGCGTCCCGCAAGGCGCGGGCCGACGCCGTGGCCGAACTGCCCGAGTGGGAGTCGCTGCGCAGCGCCGCGGCCGGGATCAAGGATCACGTGCTGGCCAATCTAGAGTCCTACCTCGGGCAGCTCGAATCGCAGGTCCGCGGGCTCGGCGGCACCGTTCACTGGGCTTCCGATGCCGCGGAGGCGCGCGCGATCATCACGAATCTGGCCCGCTCGCAGGGCGTGCGCCGCATCGTGAAGAGCAAATCCATGACCACCGAGGAGATCTTCCTTAATCCGGCCCTGGAAGCGGCCGGCGCCAGCGTGGTCGAGACCGATCTGGGCGAGTACGTGGTGCAGCTTGCCGGTGAACGGCCCAGCCACCTCATCGCTCCGGCGGTCCACAAGCCCACCGAGGAGATCTCCGACCTCTTTGTCAGGAAGCTGGGCGTCCCTCGATATGAACGACCGGAAGACCTGGCCCGCGTGGCGCGGGAGGTGCTGCGCGCGGAGTTCCTGGCAGCCGAGATGGGGATCACCGGGGTCAACTTCGCCATCGCGGAAACTGGCACGCTGGTGATCGTCGAGAACGAGGGCAACGCCCGGCTTACGACCGCCCGGCCGCGCATCCACGTGGCGGTGATGGGAATCGAGAAGGTCCTGCCGCGCCTAGCAGACCTGAGCGTCTTCCTCCGGATCCTCGCCCGCAGCGGTACCGGGCAACGATCGAGCGTCTATGTCTCGCTGCTGACAGGGCGGCGGCGGGCCGGTGAGACCGATGGTCCCGAGGAGCTGCACCTGGTCATCCTGGACAACGGCCGGAGGCGCCTGCTGGCCGATCCCGACCTGCGCGGGGCGCTGCGGTGCATCCGGTGCGGCGCGTGCCAGAACGAGTGCCCGGTATACCAGCATGCGGGCGGGCACGCCTATGGTTCGGTCTATGCCGGTCCGATCGGCGCCGTGCTGACCCCGGCCTACGAGGGGCTGGAGCGGGCCCGTGATCTGCCGTTCGCGTCCACGCTGTGCCGGGCGTGCGCCGATGTCTGCCCGGTGAAGATTGACCTGCCCGGGATGTTGGTCGAGCTGCGGGCGCGGGCCGTGCGGACCGGGCTTGCGCCCTGGCGGGACAGGATGCTGGTGGGCGCGTGGACCTTCTTCACGCGCAGTCCCGCGCGGTTGGCTCTGGCAGGAAGCCTGGGACGCCTGGCGCAGCGGCTCCTTGCACGCGGCGGCAAGATCGAGCGCCTGCCGTATCCGCTGTCAGGGTGGACGGCGCACCGCGCCGCTCCGGTCCTTGCGTCGAGGCCTTTCCGCAAGCGGTGGAAGCCGCCGCAGGAGGGACCCCGATGAACCGGGAGGAGCTCTTCACCGAGCGGGCCGGCCAGGTGGGTGTCACCGTCATCGCGGTTGGCACCCTAGACGAAGCGGTCGAACGGGCGGTCGCGCTGTGCAGGGAGCGGCAGGTGCAACGCGCCGCGCTGTGGGACGCTCCTGAGATGGCACAGATCCGAGAACGGCTGCGCGCGGAGGGAGTGGAGATCCTCGACCCACGGGGATCCTTCGAGATGCTCGCTCAGGCCGAGATCGGGATCACCGGCGCCGACTGGGGCGTGGCTGAGACCGGGACGATCGTCCTGGCCTCCGGCCCAGGTCAGCCACAGGCAGCATCCCTGCTGCCTCCGCTACACCTGGCTGTGCTGCGGGCCGACCGCATTGTGCCGGGCCTGGCGACGCTCCTGGAGCGGTGCGGTCCTCTGCCGTCGGCGCTGGTTCTCATCACCGGCCCCAGCCGCAGTGCGGACATCGGGTTGGTGCCGGTGCTGGGCGCGCACGGGCCCACCGCGGTTACCGTGCTGCTCGTCGCCGGGTAGCGCGCCTCATCCGCGGATCCAGCATGTCCCGCAGCCCGTCCCCCAACAGGTTCCAGCCCAGCACCGCCAGCGCGATCGCCACTCCCGGCCAGATCGCCATCCAGGGTCCTACGAAGAACACGTCGCGGGCTTCCTGCAGCATCCCGCCCCAACTTGCGACCGGCGGCTGGGTTCCCAGCCCGAGGTAGCTCAACGAGGCCTCGGCCAGGACCGCGCCTGAAAACGCCACCGTGGACTGTATCAACAGCGGCCCAGCGACGTTGGGCAGGATGTGCGTGAGAATGATGCGGCCGTCCGTGGCCCCCAGCGCGCGTGCGGCCGCCACGAACTCCTGCCCCCGCACCGCCAGGGTCTGCGCCCGGGCCAGGCGCGCGAACGTCGGTATCAGCACCACGCCGACCGCGGCCATCGTCTGGATGTGCCCAGGTCCCAGCGCCGCCACCACCATGATCGCCAGCAGCAGCGCGGGAAAGGCCATCAGCCCGTCAATGACGCGCATCAGCACCGCGTCCAGGCGCCCTGCCTGATAGCCGGAGATCAGGCCCACGCTTACCCCGGCACCGGCGCCGATGGCCACGGCGACCCCGCCCACGACCAAAGCCACCCGGCCGCCGTACAGTATGCGGCTCAGCACGTCGCGTCCCAGGCGATCGGTACCAAGCGGGTGCTCGCGGCCCGGAGGCGCCAGCCGGCC
>JBKJJG010000305.1:0-11347 GCA_046598155.1 bacterium
CGCCTTCGTCAGCGGTGGCAGCGCGCCGCTTGCCTTCAAACCCAAACGGACGCGTCACAACACCGACGGTCAGCGCACCCAGCTCGCGCGCCACCTCGGCGATCACCGGCGCGCCCCCGGTGCCGGTCCCGCCGCCCATGCCGGCGGTGATGAACACCATGTCGGCGCCGGAGAGAGCCTCGCGGAGCTCCTCCTTGCCCTCCTCGGCGGCCTGGCGACCCACCGCGGGGTCGCCGCCGGCACCCAACCCTTTGGTGGTCTTCGCGCCCACGTGGATCTTCTTGTCCGCGGAAGACAGGGCCAGCGCCTGGACGTCGGTGTTAACCGTGATGAACTCCACCCCACGCAGCCCGGCGGAGATCATGCGGTTGACGGCGTTGTTGCCCCCGCCTCCCATCCCGATGACCTTGATCGCCGCATACCGTCGAAGGTCCCGCTCCATTTTGGCCATCACCGCTCCTCTCTCACCCACCCTGCAGCAGATCGCGAACCCACGCGCGGGTCCGATCCCAGAACGAACTCGTGCCGTTCCGTCGGGCGGCGCCCGCTCTTGTCCGGCCCCGCGCTCCAAACAGCGCGAGCCCGACGCCCGTGCTGAACGCCGGGCTCCGAACCGTCTCAACCAACCCGGTGATCTGATCGGGCGTGCCGAGCCGGGCAGGAAGTCCAAACCGGACCTCGGCGTGCTCTATCAGTCCATCGAGCAGGGCGGTCCCGCCTGTCACCACGATGCCCGCCGGCACGCGGTGCGTGTAGCCGCTGCGGCGGATTTGGGCTTGAACGAGCGAGAAGATCTCGTCCAGCCGCGGCTCGATGAACTCCGCCAGTATCCGGCGTGGCATCACGCGGGGCTCGCGACCTCCCACGTTGAACACCTCGATCATCTCGCCCTCGGATACGGCCACGGGCGAGGCCGCGCCCCAGCGAACCTTCAGCTTCTCCGCCTCGGCCATCGGAGTCCGCATCCCCACCGCGATGTCGCTGGTAATATGGGCGCCGGCCACCGGGAGAATCGCCACGTGGCACAGGCCGCCGTTGGCGAATACCCCAATGCTCGTCGTCCCTCCGCCGATGTCCACCAGGATCACGCCGATGTCGCGCTCCGACGGCGTGAGCACGGCCTCCGCCGAAGCCAGCGGCTCCAGCACCATCTCCGCGACCTCCACGCCGGCCAGCTGCGCGCACTTGGCCACGTTGGCCAGCGCCGTGGCCACGCCCGTAACGATGTGGGCTTCGACCTCGAGGCGGGTACCGTACATCCCGACCGGCCGCTTGACGCCATCCTGGCCATCCACGACGAAGTCGCGCGGGAGAAGATGGATGATCTCGCGGTCGGATGCCGGCAGCGCCGCCATCCGGGCGGCGTCAACGACCCTCGTTACGTCCGCGTCGGCGATCTCGTGATCCCCTCGCGCCACCGCCACCACGCCCCGGCTATCGGACGATGTGATGTGCTCACCGGAGACCCCGACGAAGGCCGTCGTGATGCTGGTCCCGGCCATGCGCTCGGCACGATCCGTGGCCTCCTCGATCGCGCGGGCCGTGGATTGGAGGTCCACGATCACCCCGCGGCGCATGCCGGAAGAAGGCACGCTGCCGGCGCCGACGATGTGGACGTCGCCGTCCTCGTCAACCTCGCCGACAACGGCACAAACCTTGGTCGTGCCTATGTCTAAGCCCGCGACCGAGCCTCGGCGCGCCATACGCTACCTGTAGTGGGTCATGGGTTTGTATTTGCTATATCTTGTTTGGCCATTCCACATCTATCGGGCATCTCCTGCTCCGGACGGTCTCACCACAACGGACCCCCCGTACCTCAGATCCAGCGACACGGGCCTAACACCCTTCGCCCGCAGGGCGTCCAAAACCCGGGGGACCAGGCCCAGGCGTTCCGCAAGCCCCGCTAGACCCCCGGCTCGAATCTCCAGCCCGGAGCGGGTGATGAAGGTCAGGTCCAGACCCGCTGCGACCACGATGCGCTTCAGGTCGCCTGCCAGGTGCTCCGGAACCGCGTCCAGGGCCGCGAGCGCGGCTCGCACTCCCTCGGAGGCCACGGGATGGCCGGGACGGACCCAAACATTGGGGCGGGTGCGGTCCTCGATCTCGGGCAGCCCACCGGAATCAGGGGCGATCGCCACCACCACGTTGTCATCGGCCACCCTTGCGAACCCGTCACCGACGACCAGGGCCGCCACCGGGCGGCGCTCGGTGATGTTGATGAACACGATCCTGGGCGGTCGCACAAGCACCGCTGCCTCCCTGATGCGGGGGTCGGCCCGAAGTCTCCGCAGCGCGGCAGCGGCGTCCACGGCGAACAGGCGCTCGGCGCGCCTGAGGCCCGAGAGCTCGACGACCTCGGCCGCGGGGATCGTCTCGGCCCCGCGCACCTCGATGCGGTCAACGGTGAAGAACGCCGATTGCGGGAAGGCGGCCAGAGCGAGCAGCGTCGCCATTATCATCGCAAAGCGCGGCATCCTCTCCCGAAGGGATACGGCGTTGGAGCGCGTTGTAGGGTCAGTCGGATCCACGATGGATGCCCGGGTTCAGAACTCGCCCAGTAGCTTGACCTCCAGTTCCAGGGTGATTCCCAAGCGTTCCTGCAGGCGAGCGCGCACCTGCGAAGCAAGGGCCAGCACGTCGGCGGCGGTGGCCCCTCCCTCGTTGACGATGTAGTTCGCATGGATCTCCGAGACGCGGGCGCCTCCGACGGCCAGGCCTTTGCCGCCCACCGCCTCAATCAGCCGGCCCGCGTGGTCGCCGGAGGGATTGCGGAAGAAGCAGCCCGCGCTCATCCGACCGATCGGCTGCGCCGCGACCCGGCGCTCCAGCCACCCCTTGAGGCGGGACTGCACCAGGGCCGGGGAGTCGGGGCGCAGTGCGAGCGTGACCGATGCAACCACCCAGGGTCGTCCCTGGATGGCCGTGGTCCGGTAGCCGAAGCCCATCGCCTCGGGCCCCACGCAGATGGGACCGTCCGGGGTCAGCACCTCGGCCGTCTCGAAGACCTCTGACATCGAGTGACCGTAGGCGCCCGCGTTCATCACCACCGCGCCGCCCACGGAGGCGGGAATGCCGGCCGCGAACTCCAGCCCGGCGAGTCCCTGCCGCGCCGTGCGCAGCGCCAGCGACGGGAGCCCGGCGCCGGCCTCTGCAATGACCTTCGCACCCTTGATGCGAACGCGACCCACGCCCTTGCCGATCTTCACAACGGCCCCGCGGATTCCCCGGTCCCCGATCAGCACGTTGGATCCGTTGCCCAGGATCACGGGTGGGTGGCTCTCTTCAAGCAGCACGGCGATGGCCGCCTGCAACTCACCGGAACTCCTCGGGATCACCAGCAGATCCGCCGGGCCCCCTATGCGGAACAGCACGTGCCGGGACATCAACTCGTCCCGGCGCACGTCGCCGACAACCTCGCGGAGCCGGCGTTCCAGACGGGACAGCGCGGTCGGGGAGGCGTTCACCGGGCACGCACCGCCAGTCTGCGGAGCAAGGCGTCGGCCGCTTCGCCGATGTCGCCTGCCCCCAGCGTGAGCACGATCGTGCCCGGAGAGGCGATCTGCTCCAGGAGGTCCAGGGCGGCCTCCGTGGTCGCCCGGAAGTGGACGGGCCGGTTGGGACTCACCGCATCCATGATCAACTGCGCCGTTACGCCCGGCTGCGCGGGCTCGCCCGCAGGGTATATCTCGGTCACCACCACCTCGTCCGCGGCATCGAACGCCCGACCGAACTCGGCGTGGGTGGTGCGGGTGCGCGAGAAGCGGTGCGGCTGGAACAGGGCGATCACGCGCCGATCGGGCCAGCCCTCACGCGCCGCGCGGAGCACCGCGACGATCTTGACCGGATTGTGCGCGTAGTCGTCCACGACGAGCACGCCGCCGGCCTCGCCGCGGATCGCGAAGCGGCGGGCGGCGCCCTGATAACCGGCCAGCGCCTCCAGGGCCGCATCGGCCGGGACGCCTATCTGCGTCGCGGCGGCGATTGCCCCCAGCGCGTTGCTGACGTTGTGCCGCCCGGGCACGCGCAGCACCATCTCGCCGGACGGCCTGCCGGCGATCCACAGTTCGGTCCGGGTCTCCTCCCCGCAAATCACGCGGATTTCTCCCCGAACCAACGCGGCCCGATCAAATCCGTAGGTCACGAAGGGCCGGTCGAGACCGCGGGCAAGCGCGGTCGCCCCGGCGTGGTCGAGGCAGACCGCGATGAAGCCCTCCTGGGGAACCGCGCCCAGGAACCGTTCAAACGTCTGCTCAAGGTGGCCGGGCGCCGCGTAGTAGTCGCGATGGTCGGTCGCATCCAAACTGGTCAGCACGGCGGCAAACGGGCGCACGTGCAGGAGCGACCCGTCGCTCTCGTCCACCTCGGCCACGATCCAGGATCCGCGCCCGGTGCGCGCTCCGCCGCCGTACTCCTCGACGCCGGCGCCGATTATCCCGGTCGGGTCCAGGCCTGCGCGTGCCAACACGCGCGTGAGCATCGCGGCCGTGGTCGTCTTGCCGTGCGTCCCGACCACCGCCACCCCGCGGCCGGACGTCATCACCTGCGCCAGCAGCTCGGCCCGGTGGAGAACAGGCAGGCCAAGCGCGCGCGCGGCACGGATCTCGCAGTTCTCGTCGGCGACCGCCCTCGAGTAGACCACCACGTTCGCCTCGGCCAGATGATCAGAACTGTGACCAACGGAAGTTGTCCCACCAAGCGCACTGATCCGCCGGAGGGCCTCGGAGTCGCGCAGATCGCACCCCGACACGCGCACTCCCCGGTGCAGCAGCACTTCGGCCAGCGCGCTCATCCCTGCGCCGCCCATCCCCACGAAGTGCACCCGCGACGAGTGTTGGATCACGCGCGGACCTCCTGCTTGCTTTGCGGCGTACCGAGGCCGAGCACCAGATCGGCCACCACGCCGGACGCGTCCGGACGCCCCAACGCACGACTGGCATCCGCCATGTGCTTCCGCCGGGGCGGATCGGCCATGAGCGCCTGCACCGCCGCGACCAGCGCCGTGCCGCCGAGGTCGGCGTCGGGCACGCGGATCGCCGCGCCGGCGCGCACCAGGACCCTGGCGTTGTCCTCCTGGTGGCCCTCCGCAGCGCCAGGATAGGGGACCAGGATCGAGGGCAGCCCCCACGCGTTCAGTTCGGCCAGCGTGGAAGCGCCGGCCCGGCTGAGAACCAGATCGGCGCAGGCATAGGCGTCGGCAATGTCGTCGAGAAACGGCACCGCAACGTGGCGCAACGCGGGCGGACCGACGTGCTCGCGGTGGCCGATCTCGCGCCGGACCCAGTGCGCGTGCTCGGTTCCGGTTTGGTGCAGGATCTGCAACCCTGCCTCAAACATGAGGAGATCGCCCAGCCTGCAGACGGCCCGGTTCAGACTCAGGGCGCCCTGGCTGCCGCCCAGCACGAGCAGGGTAAACCTGCTCGGGTCAAGGCCCCACCTGCCCAGGCCCCTCTCCCGATCGCCCTCCATCGCCCGGCGGCGCACGGGGATACCCGTGACCTCGGTGCGGCGCGCCCTCAACCGTTCGGCTGCCTCGGGGTGGGGAATCGAGACCCATCTGGCCCAGCGTGCGATCAGGCGGGTCGCCAACCCCGGGCGCATGTTCTGCTCCTGCACTCCCAGCGGAACGCCCAGCAGCGCGGCGGCGCATCCGACGGGCACGCTCACGTAGCCGCCGGTAGCCACGACCGCATCCGGCCGCCACTGCCGCAGGAGCCGCAGCGCCTGGAGCGTTCCTACCGCGGTGGTCGCCAGCGCGGATGCGGCCGCCAGCCCCGGACGCCGCGGCAGGCCCCGCGCGCGGATCCGCGCAAACGGCCAACCCTCCGCGGGCACGACGCGGGCTTCGATGCGGTCGCCGCCAACGAAGAGGATCTCCACCTCGGGCCGCCGGAGGCGGAGCGCCTCGGCAATCGCCAGCGCCGGGAAGAGGTGGCCGCCGGTGCCGCCGCCCGTGATGATGATTCTCACGATCCCTCCCCGGCGGCGTACTGCGAGATGTTGAGCAAGATGCCGATCTGTATCATCGTCATCACCAGCGACGAGCCGCCGAAACTCACCAGCGGCAGCGGCACGCCCTTGACAGGCAGCAGCCCGGTGGCAACGCCCATGTTCATCAATGCCTGGCCCACGATGGCCGCGGTGATCCCGGCGGCCAACAGCGAGCCGAACCGGTCGGGAGCCGCCCGGCTGATGCGGTAACCGCGGTAGGCCAGGAACGCAAAGAGGAGCAGCAGCCCCATCGTGCCCAACAACCCTATCTCCTCGCCGACGATGGCGTATATGAAGTCGGTGTGCCGTTCGGGCAGATAGAAGAACTTCTGGCGGCTCTCCCCCAGGCCGACCCCGATCAGGCCACCGGACCCAAATGCCAGCAGCGACTGGATGATGTGAAACCCGCTGCCCTGAGGGTCGCTCCAGGGGTCCAGGAAGGCCAGGAAGCGCCGGAGTCTGTAGGGCGCCGCTGCCACGGCCAGGGCCGCGACGGGAAGCGCCGCGAGGGCCACGAGCCCCAGGTGCGCGATGCGGGCACCGGCCAGAAACAGGACCGTCATCGTCACCACAACCAGCACAACCGCGGATCCCATGTCGGGCTGCAGGAGGACGAGGCCCGCGAGAACCCCGGTGACGATGAGAGGGGGTACCACGCCGCGGCGCAGGTCGCGCATGTCGGCGCTGCGGCGAACGGCGAACTGCGCAACGAAGAGGGGCAGCGCGAGCTTGGCCACCTCCACAGGCTGGAAGCTGGCAGGCCCGACAGCGATCCACCGCCTGGCCCCGCCTGCGACCCGGCCGATGCCGGGGATCAGCACCGCGACGAGCAGGACCGCGGTGGCGAGAAGCAGGGGCACGGCGTACACCCGGAGCCGCTGGTATTGGACGCTGCGGGCGATCCACATCGCGAACAGGCCGATCCCGATCCACGTCGCCTGCCGGCGCAGAAAGTACGCGCTGTCGGCCATGCGGTCGAAGGCAACGATGCTGCTCGCGCTGTAGACCATCACCAGCCCGACGCCGAGTAGGGCCAGCACGCAAATGAACAGGAACAGGTCACCGGACCGGCGGTGCAGTGCGGGCGGGGGCGCGGTCACGGTCGTACCTGCCTGCCCGCGCGCGCGGGCAGCGCATCAATCAACTGGCAGAACCGGTCGCCGCGCTGCCGATAGTCGGCAAACTGGTCAAAGCTCTCGCACCCCGGGGAGAGCAGGATCGCGTCCCCGCTCACCGCTGCGTCCCAGGCCGACGCGATTGCGGCCTCCAGGGTTCCTGCCTGCGAGACGCGCGGGGGTGCGACCATCCCGCCGATCGCATCGGCCAGGAGGGCAGCGGTCGAGCCGATCAGGTAGACCGCCCTGACCGGCGCGTCCCCGAGCGCGCGCACCATGGGGTGGAAGTCGCCTGCGCGGGCGTCCCTGCGCAGGCCTCCTGCGATGAGGTGAAACGGCCTGTCCATGCTCGTGATGGCCGCCGCGGCCGCCGCGGGATTGGTTGCCAGCGAGTCCTCGTAGAACGCGACGCCCTCGCGCTCCGCGGCCAGGCGGAACCGGTAGGGCAGGCCGCGGAACGCGCGCAGCACCGACGCGATCGTCCCGGGCTCGACCCCAACAACCGCAGCAGCGGCCGCGGCCGCCAGGGCGTTCTCCTGCGTGTGGGCGCCGGGCACGGCCAGGTCCCGCACCTCCAGCACCGGGCAAGGAGGCGCGCCGGCCAGCACGATCCGCCCACCGTCGAGGTACGCTCCGGCCGCAACGGGGCGGCGCCGGCTGAACCAGCGCACCGAAGACGCGGCGCCGTCGGCCATTCCCGCCACAAGAGGGTCGTCGGCGTTGAGCACCGCGATGTCCTGCGCGCCCTGGTGGCGGACGATCGTGCGTTTCGCCTCGACGTAGGCCTCCAGCGACCCGTGGTCGTCCAGGTGGTTCGGTGTGATGTTGGTCACCACCGCGACGTGGGGGCTGTAGGGCAGGCCGAGGAGCTGGCGGTTGCTGATCTCCAGAACCAACCACGTTGCGGCGCCCGCGCCGTCAAGGGCGTACAGCGCGGGCACGTGCGTCCGGTCGTTCCCCGAGACGACGAGAGGCAGTCCGGCGGCCTCCATCATCGCCGCTATCAACGTGACGACGGTGAACTTGCCGTTCGTGCCGGTGACGCCTAGAATCGGCCCTGGCCAGAGTTCGAAGAACAGGTGCGTGAGACTCGACAGCCGGATGCCGCGCGCCGCGGCCGCGCGCACAGGCTCGTTCTCCGGGTGCCTGAACCACGACTGGGGGACGAAGATGATCCCGGCGTTCTCGATCCCTTCCAGGTATCGGTCGCCCGCTCGCCATGCGATGGGCGCAGCCCGCAACCGGGCGGCCAGCCGGGTCTGCCCCTCGGAATCCAACCAGCAGTGCGTGCGCCGCAGCGTCTCCTCGAAACGCGCCGGCGGCTCCAAATCGTGCACGGTTATCTCCTGGATGCCGCATTTCAGGAGGAACTCGGTCACGGTGGAGCCCTCGGTGCCCGACGGGCCCAAAACGTGGATCTGCCGGCCCCGGAGCTGCTCCAGGACGGCTCTGACCCGTGCGGGCGGGTGTGCGACCATCATCCGGCGACCAGCAGGCCGATCAGGAGACAGACCCAACCGGCCAGGTAGAAACGGCGCACGATGACCGGTTCCGGCCAGCCCACCAGCTCGAAGTGATGGTGCAGGGGGCTCATGCGAAAGATGCGCCGGCCACCGGTGAGTTTGAAGTACGCAACCTGCAGCATGACGGACGCGGCTTCGGCGACGAACACGCCGCCGATGAAGAGGAGCGCGATCTCCGACTTCGTGACGATGGCCAGCGCGGCCAGCGCCCCGCCCAGGGCATTGGATCCAACGTCGCCCATGAAGATCCGCGCCGGATAGGCATTGTGCTTGAGGAACCCTGCGCAGGCCCCGGCCACGGCCGCGCCCAGCACCGCGGCAGAGGGGAGCAGCGCGGTCAACGCCACCACGACGAACCCAAACGCGGCCACCGCGACCAGCCCGGCAGCCAGACCGTCCAGGCCATCGCTGAGGTTGACCGCGTTGGTGAACCCAACGTAGAGCAGCGCCGCGAAGATCACGTATCCCCACCCCAAGTCGAGCGGGCCCACCCAGGGCACGATGATCTCGGTTCCAAGCCAGGACTGACGGGCGGCCAGATATCCCAGGGCCAAACCCAGGGCGATCTGCATCGCCAGTCGCTCGCGCGCGCGAAAGCCAAGGTTCCGATTGTGCTGGATCGCCAAGATGTCGTCCAGCAATCCCACGGCGCCGAAGGCGCCCATCACGGCCAGCCCAAACAGCACGCGGCGGTCAGGGCCTGCCACCAGCAGCGCAGCGGCGGCGATGGCAGCCAAAAGCAGCAGTCCGCCCATGGTCGGGGTACCGGTCTTCGCCTGGTGCCGGGCCGGCGCGTCCTCGCGGATGCGCTGGCGCTGGCCCCACGCGGCGAGCGCCGCTATCGTCCGGGGGCCCGCAAGCACGACGATGCCTGCCGCCAGCCCGCCCGCGGCGATCACCTGGATCCAAACTGGTATCGCAAGAAACGCGTTCACGGGGACCCCACCTCCGTTCCGGCCCGCAGACCCTCCAAGACCTTCTCCATCTCGACACCCCGCGAACCCTTGATGAGCACGACATCGCCGGGCCGCACCGCCTGCCGCAGCAACGGGATCGCCTCTTCCGTGGTCTCTGCCCAGGCAGCGGCGCCGGGCGCGAGACCGGCGTCAGCGGCTCCCTCCAGGTACCAGCGGGCGTTGGGTCCCACGGCGAGCAGCAGCGCGGGCAGCAGCTCCGCCGCCTGCCGCCCTACCCGGCGGTGGAACCCCGGGGAGTCTGGGCCGAGCTCGAGCATCTCTCCCAGCGCGAGCACGCGCCGCCGCGACCGTCCTGAGATGGCAACAACGTCGAAGGCGGCCTGCATGGACTGCGGGCCGGCATTGTAGGTGTCGTCCACAACGAGCATCCCGCCGAGGTGGATGATCTCCTGCCGCATCTTCGCCTGGCGGGCGCGGGCAAGCCCTGCTGCGATCTCGTGCACCGCCAGCCCGAGCGCGTGACCGGCGGCGGCGGCGACCAGCGCGTTGCGCACCTGGTGAGTGCCCAGGAGCGACAGGTTCACGTCTCCCTGCTGCCCTCGGATGTCGAGCACGAAGGCGCAGCCATCCGGGGTGCACCTTATCTCGGTGGCGCGCACGTCTGCCTCCGGAAGGAGGCCGAACCGGACGACGGGGCACCTGACAGATCGGACCAGCCGCTCCGTCAGGTCCTCGTCGGCGTTGACGATTGCGGTGCCGTCCGCGGGCAGCCCTTCCAGCAGTTCGGCCTTGGCCGCGGCGATGTTCTCGCGCGTCCCCAGCAGTTCGAGATGGGTGTCGCCTATGGTGGTAACCGCACCGATGCGGGGAAGCGCCATCTCGACGAGATCCCTGATCTGTCCCAGGCCGCGCATCGCCATCTCGATGACCGCGACCTCGACTCCCTCGTCCAGATGCAGCAGTGCGAGGGCCACGCCCAACTCCGCGTTCCACGACTCCGCGGAGCGCGCCGCGTTGAATCGCACGGCCAGGACCTCTGCGCATAGGCCGACCGTCGTGGTCTTGCCCACGCTGCCGGTGATGCCGACCACGGTCACGGGCAGCGTTCGCCGGTGCAGGGCGGCGATGGCGCCCAGCGCGCGCAGCGGGTCTGCCACCACCAGCGCCGGGCCGGCTGCTGCCGACACGCCGGCGACCACGGACAGCACGGCGCCGCGCGCAAGCGCGTCCTCCACGAACTGGTGCCCGTCGGCATGGGGGCCCCGCAGCGCGACGAAGAGATGCCCGGGCGCCACCCTCCGGCTGTCGGTCGCAACGCCGCTGACCGCCGTAGGCGCAGACATCCCCGGCGGCAGCACCAGGCGGCCACCGGTCGCGGAGACGATGTCGCTAACCGCCAGATGCACCCAGGACCTCCCTAACTACCTCCCGGTCGTCGAACGGATGCCTCACCCCGGCAATCTCCTGGTAGGTCTCGTGGCCCTTGCCGGCGATCAGCACGAGGTCGCCTGGACGCGCCTCCGCCACTGCCGCGGCAATCGCCCGGCGCCGGTCGGGTTCGATCTGCACGCGCACGCCGCGCCGGGCCGCGGCGGCCTCGACGCCCGGACGGATCTCCTCGATGATCGCTTGGGGATCCTCGGTGCGCGGGTTATCCGAGGTCACAACCACGTGGTCGGCCCAACTCGCCGCGATGTTACCCATCACCGGCCGCTTGGGCCGGTCGCGATCCCCCCCGCAGCCGAAGACCACGATCAACCGCCCACCGGTTACCTCGCGGGCGCTGCGCAGCACGTTGTCAAGG
>JBKJJG010000296.1:0-7818 GCA_046598155.1 bacterium
CTCCAGGCAGACCAGGTGGTCGTGGTGCTCGGCCGCCAGGCCGTAGCGGATCGCCCGGCCACCGAGGGACGCGGACTCCACGAGGCCCGCCCGCGCGAACGCTTCAAGCGCCCGGTAGACCGTGGCGAGCCCGATCGCGCGTCCGTTTCGCCCCACGCGGCGGTGGATCTCCCCCGCGGTCAGATGGCACCCCGCCGTCTGGATCGCGTGGAGGATGCGCTGGCGCTGTTGGGTATTGCGCGTCTGCTTCGGGTCCGCCACCGTTCACCGCCGGGAAGGTAAGTGAGAATCTTTCTCACTTCGCGCAACGATTGTACGGCCTGGGGACGGGACAGTCAACGGAGAACGAATGGCGACGGCCGGGACGGGGAGAGCTGTGGGCATACAGCGTTGCACGGTTCTGGCGCCGGATCGCCGTGCCGGATGCGGCGATCGGCGTGCCCTCCCCGGTATCCCGGCCGCGCCACGGTGAGGTCTGTATGGATGTGGCGGCGCGCCGTCCGACGGGCGATCCCGGAAAAAGAAAACGCGAGCGCGAATGGAAGCACTCGCCTCGCCGGTGCTTCCTCTTCGGCAACCCAGCCGGCCACTGCCGTGGCCCTGTGGCTTTGCGTCCCCGGATTGCTCCGGGTTTGCCCGTTCGGAGGTATGACCCGTATTCGATTGATTCGAGCATACCGCGCGTGCCCTCCGTTGGCAAGCCCCTCCGTTGGCAAGCCCCTCCGTTGGCAAGCCCCGGAAGGAGGTTGGCCCAGCCGCTGCGAAACGGCCTAACCATGAGGCGCATCGCCCTGCTCGTGGTACTGGTTGGTGTAATCGCCGCCACCGCGTCCTGCCGGGCGCCCGGCCGGCGGGGGGGCAGCATCGAGCCCCTCATTCCGCAGCCGAGCCCGCGGCCGGCTGTGCCGGTGGTGATCGAGGTCTACGGTACCTCGGGGTTGCGGTTCGAGGGTTCCTACGGGGAGCTCGGCGAATCCAAGCGCGTAACCGGCGTCGTACCTTCCCGCCTGGCGTTCAATACTGTGCAGGCGTTCTCGGTCACGATGCAGAAGCGCATGGACAAGGGCGAGCTCGGCATTCAGGTAATGGTAGGGGACAGAGTGGTGCACCGGTCCTCCACCACGCGCGAGTTCGGCCTGGTCACCTACACCCATCGCGTGCCCTCTCAGTAGATGCCGCAGAGGTCCCCACAAGAGGTATCAGAGCGCCTGATCGCCTGGCTGCGCGAGCGGGTGGGCGAGGCCGGAGCGCTGGGTGCGGTTGTGGGCATCTCGGGAGGGGTGGACTCCGCGGCCGTTGCGGCGCTCTGCCTGCGCGCGTTCCCGGAAACGACGCTGGGCGTCGTGATCCCCTGTCACAGCAACCCTCGCGACGTTGAGGACGCCGAGGCGGTCTGCGCGGCGTTGGGTCTGCCGCACACCACGGTCGTACTCGACGCGGTACTCGATGCGCTGACCGCGGCGCTAAGCGCGGCGGGGCAACCCGCGGATCACCCCATGGCGCTGGCTAACTTGCGGCCCCGGCTGCGGATGGCAGCGCTCTACTACTTCGCCAACCGGCTCAACCGGCTGGTGGTCGGCACCGGCAACCGCAGCGAGGCCTATGTCGGCTACTTCACCAAGCACGGCGACGGCGGCGTGGACTTGCAGCCCATCGGCAGCCTCGTGAAGTCCGAGGTGCGCGAACTGGCTGCCTACCTGGGAGTGCCGGCGGAGATCGTGGAGCGCACCCCGAGCGCCGGGCTGTGGCCGGGCCAAACCGACGAGGATGAGATGGGGCTGACCTACGCCGCCCTTGACGCGTACCTCCTCACCGGGGCGGCACCAGCCGAGATCCGGGCGCGCATCGAGCGCATGCACGCCGCGAGCGAGCACAAGCGTCGCCCGCCACCGATCCCCGAGATCCCGCGCTGAGCCGGGCGTGTGGTATCGTGATGTGGGCGGCCGATTCCCATGACTTCCGATCTCCGCGAGAAACTGGAGCAATACTTCCTCCATCAGGCCCCTGATGGCATCCTGGCAGCGTACCTGTTTGGCAGCCGCGCACTGGGAAGGGAAGTGCCCGAGAGCGACGTGGACGTGGGGGTGGTGCTGGATCCCGCCGCCCGTCACACCGCCGCTGCCCGTTTCGAGATCCGCCTGCGGCTCATCGGCGACCTCATCCACGCCCTCGGGGAGAACGATGTGGACGTCGTCATCCTCAACGAGATCCCGGCGCCATTTGCCGCAAAGATCCTTCGAGAGGGGGTTCGCGTGCACGTCAGCGACCCGGAGCGGGCCCGCGAGTTCGAGCGTGACATCCTACTGCGCGCTGCTGACCTCATTCCATTCCTTCGGCGGGCGCGGCAGGCGCAGCTCGAGCGGTTGAGCCGGTGAATGGACGATGACGTTCCTAACCGAGCGGCTGAGCGAGGTCCAGCGGTACCTCGACCATCTTGAGGCCCGCAGGGACGAGGTTCAAACCCCGCAGGATCTCGAAAGCAACCTCTCGCTCCGAAACGACGTGCTGTTCTCGCTGTTGATGATCGCGCAGATGGTCATTGACATCTGCGGGGAACTGTCCACGAGGTTCAATCTCCGTTTCGGAGACTACACCGAAGCGGTATCCAACCTGAGCAAGATCGGTGGCTTCCCCCCCGAGGTCGTCGAGGTCTTGCTCCGACTCCCTGGCTTTCGGAACGTCGTGGTCCACGAATATGTGGGACTGGATTACCGGCTGGTGATCGCCGCCACGCATCAACTTGCCCCCGTCCGGGAGTTCGTTCGACTGGTGGCCCAGCTTGACGCGCGGGGTACGGAGCCCGGCCCCAGCGCCCCGTAGTGGGTCATCCCTGAAAGCCCGCACCGACATTTGACCGCCCTCCATTGGGCGAGGGGTTTTTGCGCCTAGACGAGGGCCAGCCTGGAAGGGCCGGCCTGGGAAGGAGAAAGGGCAATGCGCGTCAGGGTAACCGTGCCGGCAACCAGCGCCAACCTCGGGTCGGGCTTCGATGTCCTTGGATTGGCCCTGGAACTGTACAACGAGATCGAGGCCGTGGTCATCCCCGAAGGCCTCATGGTCACGGTGGAGGGCGAAGGCGCGGATTCTCTACCCCGCAATGGTTCCAACCTGGTGGTCCAGGCCATGAACATGGTGTTCGAACGCGCCGGCCTGCACCCACCCGGACTGCGGGTGCATTGCCTGAACCGCATCCCACTCGGCCGGGGGCTAGGATCCAGCGCCGCCGCAATTGTCGGTGGGCTGCTGGCAGCCAACCATCTCATCGGCGAACCGTACAACCGCGAGGAACTAATGGTGATGGCCGTGGAGCGAGAAGGCCACCCGGACAACGTGGTCCCTGCGTTCCTGGGCGGGCTCGTGGTATCCGTCCCCCACGCGGGGCGCGTGGAGTACGTCCGCATCAACCCGTCCTTCGGCCTGAACATCCTCGTCGTGGTGCCGGACTTCCAGGTTCCCACCGCCTTTGCCCGCCAGGTCCTGCCCTCGGTGGTGCCCCTTAGCGACGCCGTCTTCAATCTCGGCCGGGTGGCGTTGTTCCTGGCGGGAATCTTCAGCGGTGAGTACGATCATCTGGCGATAGCCATGGACGACCGGCTGCACCAGAACTACCGGGCAGAACTCGTGCCCGGCATGGTGGAAGCCATTGCCGCGGCCCGTGGAGCCGGCGCTGCGGGGGTAGCCCTGAGTGGCGCCGGACCCTCCATGCTGGCCTTCGTCCCTGAGCGCGTGGAGGCGAAAGTGGCCGATGCCATGCTGGCCGCCTTCTCCCTCGCCGGCGTGAAGACGGAGGCACAAGTGGTCATGGCCGATCTGTTCGGCGCCGAGGTCTCCACGGTTGATCGCCCCCAGCGGTCCTTGGTGGTCCAGAGGTACGGGGGCGCCGCGGTGGCCGATGCGGATGGCATCAGGAAGGTGGCCGACCGTGTCGCGGAGACCCGCGGGACCGGTGACGACGTGGTGGTGGTGCTATCAGCCATGGGGAGTACCACCGACGAGTTGATCGCCATGGCCAACTCCATCAACCCCAAGCCGCCGCCGCGGGAGATGGACATGCTCCTGGCCACCGGCGAGCAAGTCTCCATCGCCCTCCTATCCATGGCGCTCAGCCGTAAGGGGGTGGAGGCCGTCTCGCTGACCGGATCCCAGGTTGGGATCATCACAGACCGTGTTCACCGCCGGGCCCGCATTCGCCGGGTCGATCGGGAAAAGATCATGAGCCACCTCAAGTCCGACCGGGTCGTGGTGGTGGCCGGCCTCCAGGGCCGGGAAGCCGGCGGAGACGTAACCACGCTGGGCCGGGGTGGGTCGGACACCACCGCCGTCGCCGTGGCCGCCGCCCTGCGGGCCGACCGGTGCGAGATCTACACCGATGTCGAGGGAGTATACACGGCCGACCCGCGGGTGATCCCCGGGGCCAGGCTCATTCGCCGGATCTCATACGACGAAATGCTGGAGATGGCGGACCTGGGGGCTCGGGTCCTCCAGCCGCGCTCTGTGGAGGTCGCCAAGCGGTTCGGTGTCAGACTGGTGGTTCGGTCCGGTTTCAGCGACGATCCGGGCACGCAGGTGGGAGGAGGAGACGAGATGGAGGAAGTCGTCATCAGGGCGGTCACCCACAGCTGCGACGAGATCAAGCTGGTGTTGGAGGCCGTGCCCGACGTACCGGGGGTAGCGGCCCGGGTGTTCCGGGCCCTGGCAAACGCCGGGGTAAAGGTGGACATGATCCTGCAGGGCATGCATCACGAAGGACGAAACGACATCGCCTTCACCGTGGTCAGGGAGAACCTGGACGACGCCCGCCGCGTCTGCCAGGAGCTGGCGGTTGAGTTGGGCGCCCGCCGGGTGGGGGAGGATGCGGGGATCGCCAAGGTGTCGGTGGTGGGAGCCGGCATCTCGCAGGATGCGGGGGTCGCCGCCTCCATGTTCGAGGCCCTGGCAGAGGAAGGGATCAACATTGACATGATCAGCACTTCTCCCCTGCGCATTTCCTGCGTCATCTCCAGGGATAGGGCGGCGGATGCGGTCGGGGCCCTCCATCGCCGTTTCAACCTGGCCTGCTGACCTGCTGCCTCAGATAGGAATGTTACCGAAGGCTGATTCAGGTAGTAGGTCAGTTGGGGGGGGGGTGCGGACGGCGTCCACAATGCACTTCCTAGCCGAGGCCGACACCTCGCCCTTGACTCTTGCGGGAATTGCTCATCGAGTCTATGACTTTGCTGCAGTAGACGAATGAGTCGTGAGCCAGAAAGGCATGATCTGACGCTTCTAGGGTGACTTGGCACGCCGCGAGATGTGGGCGAGCAGAGACAAACAGACTAACAGAGGAGTTTACGACAAGAAGCAAGGGTGGCTCGTCAGGCGTAGCCAGGACTACGAACTTGTCCTTCGGTGGCACCGTGAAGTTGCAGGTCAGAAAGAGAACGCGGCCGGGCGTCAGTGAGGTAGTCACAGAGGGCTTCTCCGTCTGGAAGGCTCTTAGCCAGTAATTCCGTGGATATGAGGTCGTTGGGGTCGGCATTCAGGAAGGCGGGATCTTGATGGCTGATTGCCTTGAGCTCGGCAAAGGTCTTCCTCCCGTACTCACCGATGGACCATTCGAGACACTCCATATCCGAATCGCTTAGATGCTCCGGGTTGGGATCGCGTACGGGGATGATGTCGTAGTCTCGGACGGTGAACGCCTCCTTGGCGGGCACGCGCATTGCGAAAGCACCGTCTCCCCGTACGAACTTGACGATGTCATAGAGGCCGCTGGGAACCGGGCCGTGGCTCATCGCGACATAACGGTCGCCGCAGATGAGGCGACCGTACCGAGAGAGATGCATCTTGTCCACGAAGTAGACGACCTTGAGCGCCGTGTACATATTGCGGCAGCGCTTGGCCACGTAGAGGAGGACTTCAATGGCCTTGTCGGGGTTGAACTTGGGATTCATGATTGCGGTCTCCCTCCTTGCCCTGCGATGGGCGGTGGGTGGACCTGTATCACGGTATGCAACGACACGTTCCCGTTTTCCCTGCTTCTAGATCTTTCCCCGGTTAATCTATCGGCAAGACGGAGAAGTAGATTCGGGGGTTCCGCAGCTGGAATCGAATTGACCCACTACCCACGGTTTCACAAGTTTGACAAACTCGTGGAATGAGCACATCATGGTCTAGGCAACACGAAAGAATAGTGAAGGTATCCCCGCCGAACAGCACCCAAATGCTGCCGAAAGGCTAGGCGGGGATTCGTATTTCTCGGGGGATGCTCCCGTGCCCACCCTGCACGTGCGTTTGGATGAATCGGGACACCTTACATTCGCCCCTAAAAAGAGCAGGTTCTATGTTTTCGCCGCGGCGTGGACGTACGATCCACTCCCGTTGGCCGCAGCACTCTGGGCGATTCGATTTGGCGCAAACAAGGCGGGGGACGATATCTGCGGATTCCATGCGAATGCTGACCCCCCGCCACGAAGGGCGTTGGTTCTGCAAGCACTCAATGCGGACAAGAGCTGGAAGTACACCGCAGCGGTGGTCGAGAAAAACAAGGTCTACAAGGCTCTCTACAAGCCAGAAGTCTTCTATCCACGATTCGCCAATATGCCACTGCGGTTCATTCTAGAACATCGCCTCCAGCCCGGTACCACACAGGTCATGGTTTACCTGGGTCTTATGCCAGTACTAAGGTAGTCCTGGAACGCAAATTGAGGAGGCAATCAGGCTAGCTTGCAGGACGTATGTTCCCGCTCGAATTCCATGCCATGTCTTTAGCCACCCAAGTCCGTCCAATGCATGGCTACAAGTTGCGGATTATTGCAGTTGGGCGGTTCAACGAAAGTGGGAGCACGGCAAAACAGACATTTGCGATATGCTGCGCCCATACCTTGCGGCCCCGGAACTTGACGTTCTGCGAGACGGAACCGCTCGGTATTACATGCATCCTTAGTCAAATTGACCCACTACCGACCCACTACCCTGATTCCCCCCTGCTTCCCGTTTCGATACAATGGGGGTTACGGTTTCTCGATATGACCATGCTCCTGCAGGGCCTCGTGGAGCTTATCCGAGGGGCGCCTGCCTACACAGAGATCCGCCAGGCCCTGATCGAGGGTGAGGTGCCGCCGTCCGCCCTTGGGCCGGGCGGCAGCGCGGCGGCGTGCCTGCTGGCCGCGATCATCACCGATCCAAAGATCGCCGGCACGGCCCCCGACGGGAAAGGCGCGCGGGCGCCCTTCCTGGTCATCACCCCGAACCGCGAGGCCGCGGAGCGCCTGGCCGACGATCTGCGGGCGGCGCTCAGTGGCTCGGAGATCCAGACCGTGCTCTTTCCAGACGACCCGGCCGCGGTGCGCGAGCGCCTGGGAGTTCTGGACGCGCTCGCCGCCGGCCCCACCGTCGTCGGAAAACAGGTGGTCGTGGTGGCATCCGCGGCCGCGTGCGCCGAGCCGCTCCCTTCCCCCGAGGCCCTGTCCTCCGCGACGCTCCGCCTGCGCCCCGAACAGACACTGCCGCGCGAGCGCCTGGTGGCCAGTCTGGAGTCCGGCGGCTACCAGCGCGTCGGGCTGGTGGCCAACCCGGGTGAGTTCGCGGTGCGCGGGGGCGTCGTGGACCTGTTCCCGCCCGACGCCGACGCGCCGGTCCGTCTCGATCTGTGGGGGGATGAGGTGGACTCACTGCGCGCGTCCGATCCACTCTCGCAGCGCGGCCTGGAAGCGCTGCCCGAGGTCACGGTGCGGCCGGCGTGGCTGCGCGCGGAAGGCGACGACGCCGTATCGCTCGCGGCCTATCTTCCTGACGGCGGGCTGCTGGTGTTGGTGGAACCGGCCGAGGCCGAAGGCG
>JBKJJG010000118.1:0-3705 GCA_046598155.1 bacterium
GGTCGCCGAGCAGTTTGGGATGTCGTCGGCCGACGAGCTGCTGGCGGCGATCGGCAACGGCGACCTTTCTCTTCTTCAAGTTGCGCATGCGCTGCGGGGCACGGCCCCGTCCGAGGAGGAACCAGCGGAGCTTCCCACCGCGCCACCCGCGCCGCCGGGCGCGCCGCAGGGAGTTCGGATACGCGGCGTGGACAACGTGCTCATGCGCTTTGCTCGCTGTTGCACCCCGCTGCCGGGCGACCGCATCGTCGGGTACGTCACGCGCGGCCGCGGTGTGGCGATTCATCGGAACGACTGCGCGAACATCGCCTTCCTGCGCACTCACCCCGAACGGCTGCTCGAGGTGGAATGGGAGCCCGTACAGGAGCGGGTCTACCAGGTTGAGGTGGAGGTGGAGTCGTTTGACCGGGTGGGACTCCTCAAGGACATCCTGGCAGCAATCGCGGAGACCAGGACGAATGTCCTGTCGATGAACGCCCGCGTACGGCGAGACAAGGTGGTCGTTACGAACGTCGTGCTGGACATTCGGAACATCGGCCAGCTTCACGCGGTCATGCAGCGCGTAGAGAAGGTCCCTGAAGTCTACAGCGTGGCCAGGGTCGTGCCCACATAATGAGGCGCACGACGTCCACCCGTGTGGATCTCTTTGTCGAGTCGGTGATCCGCGAGATGACGCGACTCGCCGACCTGCACGGGGCCATCAACATGGCGCAGGGTTTTCCAGATTCCGACCCCCCCGCAGAGCTGGTGGAGGCCGCGGTAGTGGCGCTGCGGGGAGAATGGAACCAGTATGCGATTACCTGGGGCTCCCCGCGGTTGCGGCGCGCGATCGCCGACAAGGTGGCGTGGTCGAACGGGCTGGAAGTTGATCCAGAGCGGCACGTAACGGTGACCTGCGGGGCCACCGAAGCGATGATGGCCACGCTGCTCGCCGTCCTGGACCCCGGCGATGAGATCGTCCTCTTCGAACCCTTCTACGAGAACTACGGCCCCGACGCCCTGATCGCCGGGGCGCGCCTGCGGCACGTCCACCTCGACCTCGCGGATCCGGCCATGCCGTTTGATCCCGATGAGTTGCGCGCTGCGTTCGGGCCGAAGACGCGGGCCATCATCGTGAACACGCCCCACAATCCCACAGGGAAGGTCTTCACCCCCTCCGAGCTGGAACAGATCGCCGCCCTGTGCCTGGAAAGGGACGTGCTGGCGATTACCGACGAGGTCTACGAGCACATCCTCTATGACGGGGCGGTGCACGTCAGCCTGGCGGCGCTGCCCGGGATGGCCGAGCGAACTGTTACGATCAACAGCATGTCCAAGACCTACAGCGTGACCGGCTGGCGGGTGGGATGGGCGCTGGCCTGCAACGATGCCATCACCGATGGCATCCGGCGCGCTCATGACTTCCTGACCGTGGGTGCGCCGGCGCCGCTGCAGGAGGCGGCGGTGACCGCGCTCCACTTCCCGCGCGAATACTACGCGGGCCTCGGCGCGTTCTATCAGGCCAAGCGCGACACCATGCTGGAGATCCTGACCGGGATCGGCTTCCGGTGCGTCGTGCCGCGCGGCGCGTACTACATCATGGCCGACTTCAGCGGCCTGAGCACCGCCGATGACGTCGCGTTTGCCGGGCGCATGGCCTCCGAGGTAGGCGTCGCCGTGGTTCCGGGCAGCAGCTTCCAGAGCGACCCCTCAGCCGGAGCGCCGTACGTGCGCTTCGCGTTTCCCAAGCGACCCGAGACTCTGGAGGAGGTGCGCCGCCGTCTCGGCGCCCTTGCTTCGGGTGCTCTTGGGTAGGCGGGCGCCGTTGCGGGGGCGGTTGTGAGGGCGGTTGTTCAACGGGTGGCGAGGGCGGCCGTGCGCGTCGGCGAGGAAACGGTCGGTTCGATTGGTCCGGGGCTGATGGTTCTCCTGGCCGTGGCGGTAGGCGACGCCTTCCCGCAGGCCGCGGCGTTGGCCGAGAAGGTCTCCCACCTGCGCATCTTTGACGACGACGCTGGGAAGCTCAATCGCTCCGTGATGGACGTGGGTGGCTCAGTCCTGGTGGTCTCGCAGTTCACCCTCTACGGCGATGCCAGCCGGGGGCGCCGGCCATCTTTCATTCGAGCTGCGGCGCCTGCCCATGCCGAGGCGCTGTGCGACGAGTTCGTCACGCGGCTGCGCGTGCTAGGAGTCCCTGTCGCCACGGGCCGGTTCCAGGCCAAGATGCTCGTGGAGATCCACAACGACGGCCCGGTGACGCTCATCCTGGACGCGGATGGCTGACGCGCCACGCCTGATGGTAGTCCGCCACGGGCACCACGATTGGCTGGTGCCGCCCATCAACCGCTTTGCCGGGCGGCTTCCCGGGGTGCACCTCAACTCGGTCGGCCGTGCTGCGGTCGAGGCCCTCGCATGCTACCTGGAGGGATCGCCACCGGACCGGATCGTATCCAGCCCACTGGACCGCACCATGGAGACCGCGGCCATCATCGGCGAGCGCGTGGGCCGTCCAGTCTGTGCGGACGAGCGCCTCCTCGAGGCCGGGCTCGGGCCGTGGGAGGGAATGCCGGTCGCCGAGGTGATCGCCCGCCATCCCACCGAATGGGAGACCTGGCGGACCACCCCGTCGCAGATGGCAGTTCCGGGCATCGAGCCGGTGGACGCCATTGGGGACCGCATGGCCTCCTGCGCGCGCGACTGGATGGAACAGGGTGGTACGACCCTGCTCGTCTCCCACCAGGATCCGATCCTGGCGTTGGTATGCCGTCTGCTCGAACTGCCCATGGATACCATGCGGCGGATGGATGTCTCGCCCGGGTCGCTGACCGTGTTCGAGTTCATGGATGAAAGCCCGGTGCTGCTGGCGCTGAACGTGGTGGCGACCGCGCGCCCCGTTAGGCCAGAAAGGCAGTGAGCAGTCGCTGCTCGAGCTCGCGGCTGACCTCGGAGAGGTCCTTCACCGTATCCACCGACCGCCAGTAGGCCTCGGACTTGTAGGCACCCAGGCGCCGCTGCCCGGCCAGCTCGGGGAACGTCGTTCGCTCGTGGTCTCCAACCTCTGGAAGCAACGGCATCACTTCACGGGAAAGCACGTAGATTCCGGCGTTGATCCAGTAAGGGAGCGTGGGTTTCTCGTGGAACGCGACCACCCGGCCGTCCGCGGCCACGTCCACCAGCCCGAAGGTGCTGACATAGGGCGCGAGCACCACGGTGGCCAGGTTTCCTTCCTCACGGTGATGGGCTACCACCGGTTCGAGCCGAAGGTTCGTTATGATGTCCCCGTTCGTTGCCAGCACGACCTCGGCGGGCTCGCGGAGCTTTCCGAACGCGCTGCGGATGGCCCCGCCGCGTCCGAGAGGTGAACCCTCAACGGCATAGTCAATCCGCATGCCCCACTTGGTGCCGTCGCCGAAGTAGTCCATGATCACCTCGTGACGGTACCCGCACGCCACCACAACTTCTGACACGCCCTGCGTCTGCAGCCAGTGCATCTGGTACGCCAGGATCGGGACGCCCAGGACCTCGACCATGGGCTTGGGCCGGTCTTCGGTGTAGGGTCGCAGCCGCTCCCCTCGTCCGCCGGCCAGGATGATTGCCTGCATCTGTGGCGCCTCCCATCGAGATGGCGGGGTTCGCCCATATCAGTTCGCTCCAGCGGCCGCGGCTTCCTGGACGCGCGGAATCACGCTGCTTCGGCGCGGTTTGACATGAGAGGCCGTGCAACAG
>JBKJJG010000132.1:0-9653 GCA_046598155.1 bacterium
GGCCCACCGCGATGGGTACATGCGGCGCATGGCGCCCGAGGCGGAAGCGTGGTTTGGCCGTCTGGGAGGTGAGGGCAAGCTCACCGTGGCCTACCGGCCGTCCTGGCTCGGGGGGACGGACGAATCCCGGACGGATGAGGCGCGGGCGCAAATGGCGCGGCTGCGCGCCGATGAAGTCAGACGAGGAGCCACGCTGTCAGGACCCCACCGCGATGACGTGGAGTTGTCGCTGGGGGGAGCCGCGCTGCGGGCCAACGGGTCGCAGGGCCAATGGAGGACCGCCATGCTGGCGGTTCGTCTGGCCGAGCGCGGCGTGATGGCCTCCGAGATGGGCGAGAGCCCGGTGCTCCTGCTCGACGACGCGCTATCGGAGCTCGATCAGGACCGGCAGAGGCGGGTCCTGGGGCTTGCGGACGAGGCACAGGTGCTGCTGACCTCCACCGCGCTGCCGCAGGTTGCCCGTCCGGTGAGGGTTCTGGCGGTGGAAGCCGGCGAGGTGGCGGAGGCGGTATGGTCCTCCCGATCCGAGAGGTTCTGAGATCAGCCGCCCGCGCGCTGGGAATCGAGCCCGCGTTGTACCTTGCCACTGCCCGGGAGATCTGGCCGCGGATCGCGGGCCAGGCGCTGGCAGGAGTGAGCGCTCCGGTCACCCTGCGGGGCAGGAGGCTGCTGGTGGGGGTGACCCACGAGGCAGCCGGACAGGAGATCCGGCTGAGGCGCGCGGAGATCGTGGCAGCCCTGGCCCGCGAGTTGGGGAAGGGGGCGATTACCGACGTGACGCCGGTGGCGCGGCGAAAGCTGCCCGGTCGCGAGCCGGGCCGGGGGGACGCGCGGTGAGCACAGGACTGTTCGTCCACCTGGGCGGGGAAACCGTTGTGGACGTACGGGAGGTAGTGGCGATTCTTGACGCCAGGGGGCTGCAGCGGTCTTCTGAGGGCCGAAACCTGCTCGCGCGGGCCGCGGCCGCCGGCCGCCTGGCAGACCCAGGACTTCTGCCGTCGGCCCGCGCGATCGTGGTAACGTCCGCCCGCTTCTATCCCACCCCGGCGGCCCCGTCTACCGTGGCCGGCCGGATCGGCAGCCTGGCCGGAACCCGGCGGCGAAAAACGGCGGAGAGATAGTCAGGACGGGGCTTTCCACCGTTGACACCCAGTCCATTCCGATGGTAAAATAAGGAATGGGCATGCGCGACGAGGCGTATGCCCGCTTGCTTGCGCGGAGTGTGGAGTGATGGCCGAGACACAGGAGTATACGGCCCAGCAGATCCAGGTGCTGGAAGGGCTGGACGGAGTCCGGCGGCGCCCCGCCATGTACATCGGGAGCACCGGCCCGGACGGGCTGCACCACCTCCTGTACGAGGTGGTGGACAACTCGGTAGACGAGGCCCTGGCAGGGGCATGCACGCGCATTGACGTCACCCTTCACGCCGATGGCAGCGCCACCGTGCTGGACAACGGCCGGGGCATTCCCGTGGACAAGGTGCCAAGGGTGGGAAAGCCCGCGGTGGAGGTGGTGCTGACGACCCTACACTCGGGCGGCAAGTTCGGGGGGGGCGGGTACAGGATCTCCGGCGGGCTGCACGGCGTGGGGGTTTCGGTGGTCAACGCGCTCTCCGAGTGGCTGGAGGTAGAGGTCTACCTGGACGGCAAGACCCACCGCCAGCGGTTCGCGCGGGGCCGGACGCAGGGGCCGCTGGCCTGGACGCGGGGGTCCCCACTACCCACCGGCACCAAGGTGACGTTCAAGCCTGACGCGCAGATCATGACGGCGACCGAGTTCGCCTTCGACGTTGTGGCCAAGCGCCTGGAAGATATCGCCTACCTCAACGCGGGGCTGGAGATCCACCTGGCCGACGAGATCGCCGGACGCGCGGCGACGATCAAGCACGACGGCGGCATCCGCGAGCTCGTGGCCGCGCTCAACCGCACCAAGGGCAAGATCTCGGAGACAGCTCACGCCCGCCGCGAGCGCGACGGCGTCGAGGTCGAGGTAGCCCTGCAGTACACCAACAGCTACGTCGAGCACATGCTCACTTATGTGAACACGATCCCAACGCCCGAGGGCGGCACTCACCTGATAGGTTTCCGCTCGGCGCTGACGCGCTCCATCAACGACTATGCCCGGCGCGCCTCGCTGGTGCGCGAGAGCGACCCCTCGCTGGCGGGCGAGGACATGCGAGAGGGCATGACCGCCGTGCTCAGCGTCAAGCTGGCCGAGCCGCAGTTTGAGGGACAGACCAAGACGAAGCTCGGCAATACCGAGGTGAAGGGGATCGTCGAGTCCGTCGTCGCCGACGCGCTCGCCGAGTTTCTGATCACCCACCCGCCGGACGCCAAGCGGATCGTGGCCAAGGTGCTCAACGCCGCCCGCGCCCGCGAGGCCGCGCGACACGCCCGGGAGCTGGTGCGGCGCAAGAACGCCCTCGAGGTGGGCACCCTGCCGGGCAAGCTGGCCGACTGCTCGGAACGCGACCCCAACCTCTGCGAGGTATACATAGTTGAGGGCGAGTCCGCCGGGGGAAGCGCCAAGCAGGGCCGCGACCGGAACTTCCAGGCGATACTGCCGATCCAGGGCAAGATCCTCAACGTCGAGAAGGCGCGCGAGGACAAGATGATCGCGCACGAGGAGATCCGCGCGATCATCACCGCGCTGGGCACCGGCGTGGGGGAGGAGTTCTCCCTGGAGAAGAGGCGCTACGATCGGGTTATCATCATGTGCGACGCCGACGTGGACGGAAACCACATCCGCACGCTGCTGCTCACCTTCTTCTACCGCTACATGAAAGAACTCATAACGCACGGCAAGGTCTACATCGCGCAGCCGCCGCTCTACCTGATCAAGGGCGGCAAGGAGAAGACCTACGCCTACTCGGAAGAGGGGCGCCAGGTAGCCCTGCAGGAGCTCGATCGCCGGGGGACCAAGGCCGAGGTGCAGCGGTACAAGGGGCTGGGCGAGATGAACCCCGAGCAGCTCTGGGAGACCACGATGAACCCTGCCACGCGAACGCTTCTCCGGGTGGACCTCGAGGACGCAGACGCCGCGGAGGAGGTCTTCCGTACGCTGATGGGAGAGGAAGTAGAGCCCCGCAGGCAGTTCATAGTCCAGTACGCGCGCAACGTCCGGAACCTGGACATCTAGACGGCCGGACCAGGAGCCGATGGCTACCGAAGAGCTGAGAGTCGTCCCGCGGCCCATCGAGGAGGAGATGAAGACCTCCTACCTCGACTACGCCATGTCGGTCATCGTGAGCCGTGCGCTGCCCGACGTGCGCGACGGTCTCAAGCCGGTGCAGCGCCGGATTCTCTACGGCATGTCCGAGCTGGGCCTGCGGCCCGACGGCCCCCACCGCAAGAGCGCCCGCATCGTCGGCGAGGTTTTGGGCAAGCTTCACCCCCACGGCGATGTGCCGGTGTACGACGCCCTGGTGCGCATGGCCCAGGCGTGGTCGTTCCGCTACCCGCTTGTGGACGGGCAGGGCAACTTCGGGAGCATTGACGGCGATTCTCCGGCGGCGATGAGGTATTCGGAGGCGCGGCTGTCCCCGGTCGCAGCCGAGTTGCTGGCCGACCTGGACAAGGAGACGGTCGCCTTCCGGCCCAACTTCGACGAAAGCCTGGAGGAGCCGACGGTCCTGCCGGCCAGACTGCCCAACCTGTTGGCGAACGGCGCCACCGGAATCGCCGTGGGCATGGCCACCAACATCCCGCCGCACAACCTTGGCGAGATCGTGGACGCGCTGGTTGCGCTGATCGATGCCCCCGGCACGCCGGTCGAGGAACTGCTGAAGATCGTCAAGGGGCCCGACTTCCCGACCGGGGGCGTCATTCTTGGGAGGGACGGGATCCGGTCCGCGTACACGACGGGCCGGGGCAGCATCACCGTTCAGGCCAAGACCGCAATGGAGGAACTGCGCGGGGGCCGCATCGCCATCGTCGTGACCGAGATCCCGTTCATGGTGAGCAAGTCTGCGATGATACATCGCATCGCCGACCTTGTGCGCCAGAAGAAACTGCAGGGAATCTCGGACCTGCGCGACGAGTCAGACCGGCGAGGGATGCGCGTGGTGATCGAGCTCCGGCGCGACGCCAACCCCCAGATCGTGCAGAACCAGCTCTTCAAGCACACCCAGATGCAGACCACCTTCGGCGCGATGCTGCTGGCGCTATCGGACGGCGCCCCCAGGCAGATGACGCTTAAGGACATGCTGGCGCACTACCTGGCGCACCGTCGCGACGTGGTGATCCGCCGGACCAGGTACGAGCTGCGCCGCGCCGAGGAACGCGCGCACATCCTCGAGGGCCTCAAGGTCGCGCTGCGGCACCTGGACGAGATCATCGCGCTCATCCGCAAATCGAAGGACGTGCCCGCGGCGCGCGAGGGACTGATAGCCCAGTTTGGACTGAGCAAGGCGCAGGCCGAAGCGATCCTCGAGATGCGCCTCCAGCGCCTGACCGCGCTGGAACGCGACAAGATAGAGGCAGAGTACAAAGAGCTGCTTAAGCAGATCGCACGGTTCAACGAGATGCTGGCGGACGCCACCTCCCCGCGGCCACGGCTGATCATGGCGACGATCCGGGAGGACCTGCTGGCGGTGCGCGAGCGCTACGCCGACGCCCGCCGCACCCGGATCACCGGCCGGGAGGCCGAGACCTTCGAGGCCGAGGACCTGATCCCCGACGCCGACGTGGTCATCACGCTCACGCGCAACACCTACGTCAAGCGCCAGCCATTGGAGACTTACCGGGTGCAGCGCCGGGGAGGCAGGGGCATCGCCGGGATGGCGACGCGCGAGGAAGACGTGGTCGAGCAGATCGCGGTGACCACCAACCACGCCTTCCTCCTGTTCTTCACCAACAGGGGCAAGGTCTACCGGATCAAGGCGCACGAGGTCCCCGAGGCGGGCCGCACCGCGCGGGGGCTGCCGGTGGTCAACCTGATCAACGTCGCGCAGGGCGAGCGCGTCACCGCCATCATTCCCCTCCGCTCCTTCGAGGAGGCGGGGTCGCTGTTCATGGCGACGCGGCGCGGCATGGTCAAGAAGACTGGGCTGATGGAGTTCGTGAACGCCAAGCGGGCCGGCATCTTCGCCATCACGCTGTCGGGCGACGACGAGCTCGTCGGCGTCAGGCACATTCAGAAGGAGACCGAGATCGCACTAGCCACACGGCTCGGCCGGGCGATCCGGTTCAGGGCAGGCCAGGTGCGGGAGATGGGGCGAACCGCCCGAGGCGTGATCGGCATCCGGCTAAAGGGCGACGACAGCGTTGTCGGGGTCGCGGACAGCAGCGAGGGCTGCGCCCTGTTGTCCGTGACGGAAGCCGGATACGGGAAACGCACGCCCTTTGCCCAGTATCCCTTGAAGCGCCGTGGCGGGGCAGGTGTTATCAACATCAAGATCACCCGCACGAAGGGCCCCGTGGCCGCGGTGCGGGCGGTGGACGACGACGACGAACTGCTGCTTATCTCCGCCAACGGCATCGTCAACCGGATTACCGTTCGGGAGATAGCCGCGCACGGCCGGCAGGCGCAGGGCGTTGCGGTGATGCGGCTGGAGGCCGGGGACCGCGTCGCGGCTGTGGCCAGGGTCGCGGCGAAGGACGCCGCGGAGTAGCCGGGCCAGAGTGGCTGGGTTGCAGATGGGCTGGGCGCGCTGGGCCAAGGCCGTGGGAATCATAGGCGGGACCGTGATGCTGCACGAGATCGCCCACGCGCTTGCCGCCAGGCGCGCCGGGGGCGAGGTGCGCGAGGTCGGGGTCGGCTTCGGGCCGGTCCTGCTGCGCCGGAATGTCGGCGGCGTGGACGTGACGCTACGGCCGCTACCGCTGGGAGGGTTCGCGGCGATTGACATAGACCGACTCCCTCCGGCACGGCGCGTTCCGGTCCTGCTGGCCGGGCCGCTGGCCAACATCGCCGTAGGCCTGCTGCTGCGCCACGCCGCCCGCGTGCCGGCGCCGCCGCTCCTGCCAAAACAGACCGGACAGACCGGGCGCATACAGGTGGGCGGGCCGCTCTCCGTTCTGGCGCTGCTGGCCGGCGCGGACCGGGGAGGACCGCGCGCCCTTGCTGCTGCTGCTGGCACCGTCAACCTGAGCGTTGGGATCTCCAACCTGCTTCCGCTTCTGCCGTTGGACGGTGGGCACCTGGCCGTGGCGCGCATGGAGGCCGCGGGCGTCCGGCCGGGCGCGGTATCACTCCTTCGCGGGCTCTCTGCTGCCCTCTTCGCGTGGCTGGCGATCTGGGCGCTGGTGGCCGACCTGGTACGCCTGCGAGGCGGTACGCCGGCGCGCTAGCCGGGAAACGCTCAGGGGGTGCGGCCGACGAGACTCCAAGCACGCCGCCCGGTCCGGGTCGGAGATCGGCTGCTGGGTGGTCCGGCAGTGCTCACCTGCGTGCCCCTAGTCGCGGATGACCGCGCCGAGTTGATATACCAGTGCGGCCATCTCGGCGCGCTGCGGCCGGACTGCGCTGAATGGCGCGCCGACTATTTTCCCCGCCTGGAGCCGGACGAGTTGCCGGCACTGCTTTCTGAGATCAGCGCCGCCGCGGGCTGCCCCCTTGTGCTGACAAACCGGCTTCACGGGGAAGGCGGCCACCGGCACCAGGGCGAGGAGGCGCGCGTCGCCATCCTGGTAGCGGCTGCCGCAACGGGAGTGCCAGCGATGGTTGACGTGGAGATGGCTACTTCGCCGGCCATGGCCGAGCGTGTCATCTCGGCCGCGCGACGGTCCGGGGCCGGCGTGATCCGCTCGTGGCACGATTTCTCCTCAACCCCGCCCCGCGAGACGATCTTGGACAGGCTCCGGGCGATGCAGGACGCCGGCGGCGACGTGGCTAAGGTAGCGGTCATGCCGCGGTCGCCTGAGGACGTGCTGGTCTTGCTAGGGGCAGGCCTGGAGGCACGGCGCTCGTTCCTGGAGATCCCGTGCATCCTGATGTCCATGGGCGCACTTGGAACCGTTACCCGCATTGGAGGGGGTTACTTCGGATCCGACCTCACCTATGGCGTGGGATTTCAGTCCTCGGCGCCAGGCCAGACGGATCTGGGGTTCTTGCGCCAGGCCCTGGCCGCGATGGGGTTGGTCGACACGTGACCGCCATGCGGGCTGCCCGGCTGCACTCACCCGGCGTTGTGCGTGTTGAAGACGTGCCCCTGCCGCGGCTGGGGAGCGGAGAAGTCCTGGTGCGGGTCGAGCACGTGGGGATCTGTGGGACCGACGTCTCCCTCTACAAGGGGCACCGCCCTGTGAACTATCCCCTCACGCTGGGGCACGAGGCGGTGGGCCGGATCGCGGCCGCAGGAGATGGCATCGTCCCGGCAATGGCGGGAACGAGGGTGGTTCTGGAGCCCAACTTCCCCTGCTCCACCTGCCAGTGGTGTCGCCGGGGCCGGGGCTCAATCTGTCCGCAGAAGCGGGCGTTGGGCGTGAACGTCGAGGGCGCTTTCGCCGATTACGTGGCCGTGCCGGTCGCCCACGCCTGGCCGGTCCCAGAGACCGTGCCGTACGAGGACCTGGTCCTCGTGGAGCCGCTGGCCGTGGCCGTGCACGCCCTGGCGGTCTCAGGGCTGATGCCGGGAGACACCGCGGTCGTGCTGGGGTGCGGCGCCATCGGGCTCTTGCTGACGATGCTGCTCGGCGCCGTTCGTATCCCCGCGACGGTTCTGGACTTCAACGAGCGCAGGCTCGAGGCAGCCCGGCGCCTCGGGGCTACCGAAGCGCTTCTGATGGAGGGGGGCGCGGCAGACACTGTCAGGACCCGCCTGGCCGAGAGCACGGACGCCCCGGTGGTGTTTGAGTGCTCCGGGTCGGCGGGAGGTACGGCATGGTGCCTTCAGACGGTGCCGCGTGGCGGGCGCGTCGTGCTGGTCGGAATGGCGGCCGAGGACGTGGCGCTGCAACCGCTGCGCTTCGTGCGCGAGGGCATCTCCCTTGTGGGGTCCATGATCTACGACCACCCCGATGACTTCCGGCGCGCGCTCAATCTCGTTGTCGGCGGACTCCGGGCAGGGCACCTCGTCGAGCAGGAGTTCCCGCTTCAGGAGATACAGGCCGGCCTGGAAGCCGCTTCAAGCGGTCAGGTGATCAAGGCCGTGGTCCGCATAGATTGAGAGCAAGGAACATTGCCCTGATAGGGATGCCCGGCACCGGAAAGAGCGCGGTCGGCCGGCAGCTCTCGCTCGCCCTCGGCCTGCCCTTCGTGGACACGGACGAGCTGATCGAGAGGCGCGAAGGCGCGACCATCCCCGCGATCTTCGGGAATCGCGGCGAGGCCCACTTCAGGGACGTTGAAGCGGCGGTGATCGCCGAGGTCACACAGGCGCCGGGTGTGGTTGCCACCGGGGGGGGCGTGGTGGAGAGGGAACAAAACCTCCGGACCCTGCGGGACTGGGGATGGCTGGTCGCACTTGTCGCCTCTCCAGAGGCCATAGCGCGCCGGGTTGGACAGGCCGAACATCGGCCGCTGCTGAAGGGCGACGTGGCGGCGAACCTGGAGCGGCTGTGGGCCCGGCGCGCACAGAAGTACCTGTCCGCCGATCTGGTGGTGGACGTGGAGCAAGAGGACGTGGATGGGGTTGTGCGCAGGATCCTCGGGTTCCTGGCGGGGCCCTGCGCTTAGGGGGGGCGTCCCGGCTCTGGCGAAACCCGGGAGCACCCCCCACGCTCATTTACGGTTCTACGCGGCTATCGGCCCACCATCCAAGTGCGTCGCAGGCCGTAGTACGATTGGTTCGGCCAGTGCTCGAAGCCCTGTACCGACTTCCGCACAGCCTCGTACGTCGTCGAGTGGAAGAGGAAGACCATCGGCACCATCTCCTGCAGCCGCAACTGCGCCTGATCGTAGATGCGCTTGCGCTGCGCCTCGCCGGCCACGGTCTGGCCCTCTTCGGCCAGCTTGTCGAACACGGGGTCTGAGAAGTTCACGTAGTTGCGCGCATCGCCGGTCCGGAAGTTGTTGAAGACATAGTCGTCCGGGTCAACCTGCCCGGAGGTGCCCAGGATCGTTAGCACGTACCGTTTTGCGAACACCGTGGGGAGGTAGACGCTCCAGTCCGCGGCCACGATCCGCAACCGGATGCCGGATTTGGCCATCTGCGCCTGGATGACCTCTGCGGGCGTACGCAGGAAGTCGTAGGTGCTGGTCACGTAGAGTTCGGCGTCAATCCCGTTGGGATGACCGGCCTCGGCCAGCAGCCGCTTTGCGCGCTCGATGTCGGGCTTATCATAGACGTTCTTCGCCAGCGCGTAGAAGTTGCCCGGCGGGATCACGCTGGCGGTCGCATCGATGCCGCCCACGCCGAACAGCGCGGTGTCAATGATCTCCTTGCGGTTGACCGACCAGGCCATAGCCTGGCGCACCTTGACGTTGTTGAACGGGGCGACCGCGTTGTTGATGTAGATCGCCCGGAAGTTCGCGGACGGCCCACCCAGGACTTCAACGTTGGGGTCGGCGCGCAGCGCGCGCACCTCGGAGGACGGGACGTACTCGATGAAGTCTACCGTGCCCGTGCGCAGGGCGGTAGAGCGGGCGATCGCATCGGGGAAGAAGACGAACTCGATGCGGTCGAGATAGGGGAGCCGCCGGCCTGTTTCGTCGAAGCCCCAATAATCGCCGTTGCGGACCAGGATGAGCCGCTGCTGCGGGGTGTAGCCGAT
>JBKJJG010000224.1:0-3035 GCA_046598155.1 bacterium
GCGCGGTAGCGCTCACCCAGCTCGCGGAGCATCTCGGGCGACGGCCGCCTGCCTCCCCGCACACTGGTGTAGAAGGCCTCCAGCTCTTCGGGGCCATGGGGGCTGCCGTAGGCCATCAGCAGAACCCCTGTCATGGGCGCCCGGGTGCGGCCTGGGTGTGCTCGTGGACCAGCTCGACGAGGCGCCGCAGATGGTCCGGCGGCGTCTGCGGCAGGACGCCGTGCCCCAGGTTGAAGATGTGGCCTGGCCGCCCGGCCGCATCGGCCAGGATCGCGCGCGCGGCCGCGGCAGCCACCTCAAACGGCGCCAGCAGCACCCAGGGGTCGAGGTTTCCCTGGATTCCGGTAGCGCCGATCCGCGCCCAGGCGTCGGACAGACGGATGCGCCAGTCCACGCCGATGACGTCGCCGCCGGCGCGCGCCATCAGGGGCAGCAGCCCTGCGGTACCGGTGCCGAAGTGGATCACCGGCACCTCCAGCGCGGCCAGGGCACCGAACAGCCGCTGCATGTGCGGCATGACCGCGAGTTCGTAATCGCGCGGCGCCAGCGCGCCCACCCACGAATCGAAGAGCTGCACGGCCTGAACGCCCGCAGCCACCTGGGCCTTCAGGTACGCGATCGTCGCGTCGGTCAGGCGGTGCATGAGCCGACCCCAGAGCGCGGGCGCGCCATGGAGCATCCCCTTGGTCTGGGGCAGGTCGCGGGAACCGCGGCCCTCGATCAGGTAGCTAGCCACGGTGAATGGCGCGCCGGCGAATCCGATCAACGGGACGCGGGCCTCCCCCCGGATGAGGCGGATGGCATCCAGCACGAATCGCAGGTCGCTTTCGGGTTCCAGGGGGCGCAGCGCGTCCACCTGTGCGTCCGTGCGGATCGGCTCCCCGATCACCGGGCCCGTGCCCTCGACGATGTCAAACGGCACGCCCAGACCTATCAGGGGAAGCATGATGTCGGCGAACAGGATTGCCGCGTCCACGCCCAGTTGTTCCACCGGCAATAGCGTTACCTGGGCGCACAGCTCCGGTGTGCGGCACAGATCGAGCATGGAATGGCGTGCCCGTAGCGCGCGGTATTCTGCCTGGTAGCGGCCGGCCTGGCGCATGAACCACACCGGGGTGCGGTCGGTGGGCTCGCGACGGCAGGCGCGCAGGAACCGATCGTTCATGCGGGTTCGTAGGGGCACAGAGGATCTTCGCCCAGGAAATCACCCGTGTGCGCGAAGGCCCGGGCCCTCGATCCCCCGCAGATCACCCTGAACTCGCAGCGCCCGCACCGGCCCTTGAGTCGCGAGGTGTCGCGCAGCGCGGTGAAGAGGGGGCTCGTGCGGTAGAGCTCGACCAGGGAGGCGGTCCTCACGTTCCCGGCAGCCAGCGGGAGGAACCCCGAGGGCATTACCTCGCCGGTCCTCGAAACGAACAGGATGCCGTTACCGTCACGAATGCCGAACCCCCGCCCGACGCTGCTGTTGTGCACCTGGGCGCCGTCCAGCCCGGCGGCGTGCATCCGCGCCAGCGCCACGCGCCGGAAATGCGGGGCCTCCGTGGTCTTGATCGCGAAAGGAGCCCGCTCGCTCAATCCGTAGATCCACTCCATCAGCCGCTCCGCGTCCCCGGCCGCTATCTCGCGCAGCGCGGTCCCGCGTCCCACCGAGATCAAGAAGAAGAGACTCCATCGTTCGATGCGCAGCGATGTCAGCAGATCGTAGATCGCCGGCAGATCGCCCGCGGTCTCCTCGGTTACGAGGGTGTTAACTTGAAGGGGGATCTCTGCGTCGGCAACCCACCTCGCGGCCTGCATGGTCATCTCGAAGCAGCCCGGCACGCCGCGGAACGCGTCGTGGCGATCGGAGGTCGAGCCATCGAGGCTCAGCGACATGCTCTGGACGCCACAGGCGCGCAACCGGCGGACGGCACCTTCGGTCAGGAGGGTTGTGCCGCTGGGCGCCAGCGAGACCCCGATTCCCACTCGTCCGGCCTCCTCGAGCAGTTCGTACAGGTCGACCCGCTTGAGGGGATCGCCCCCGGTGAACACCATGTGCGGCAGCGGAGGGCCGAAATCCCTCACCTGCCGCAGCAGAGCGCCGGCCTCATCCGTTGTCAGCTCGTCCGGGTCGCGGTCTACCACCGCTTCCGCGCGGCAGTGGCGACAGGCCAGGTCGCAGGCACGGGTGAGTTCCAAGTAGATGAGCATGGGCGCCCTGGTGTACTCGTATCCGAACTGCGCCGCCCGCACCGCCTCGTATGACGGCTCAACCGTGCCGGGTCGGACGCGTGGGTGGGGCATCACGCGGCTGCCTCCGCGAACGCGGCCCGCGCTGCGGCGACCGTGTGCGCGATGTCTTCCTCGGTGTGCGAAGCCGACACGAACCAGGCCTCAAACTGCGAGGGCGGGAGCAGCACGCCGCGGGAGAGCATCGTTCGGAAGAACCGCGCGAACCGGGTCACATCCGCCGCCGAGGCAGCCGCGTAGTCGCGGGGCGGGTCTGTGGTGAAGAACACAGTCAGCATCGAGGCCACGCGGGTGACCGATGCCAGGACCCCGACTTCTGCCGCTGCCTCTGTGAGCCCCTGGACAAGGCGGGAGGTGAGGGCGTCGAGCCGTTCGTAGAACGAGGGGTCGGCAAGGCGCCGGAGCGTCGCGGCCCCGGCGGCCATCGCCAGGGGGTTACCGGAGAGGGTCCCGGCCTGGTACACCGGGCCCAGCGGCGCAACGGTCTCGATCACCTCGCGCCGTCCGCCGTAGGCGCCAACGGGAAGTCCCCCGCCTATTATCTTGCCCAGGCAGGTCAGGTCGGGCGCGATGCCGTACCTTGCCTGCGCGCCTCCCAATCCGAGCCGGAAGCCGGTAATGACCTCGTCAAAGATCAGCAGCGCGCCCTCCTGGGAGGTGATGACGCGCAGCCCTTCTAGGAATCCCGCCACCGGCGGGACCACGCCCATGTTGGCCGCCACGGGCTCGACGATGACTGCCGCGATTGCCCCGGGGTTGGCCGCAAAGAGCGCCCGCACCGCGTCCAGGTCGTTGTACTGGGTCAC
>JBKJJG010000295.1:0-1843 GCA_046598155.1 bacterium
CTCCGGGCACGGCCGCGGAACGCCCTGGCTTGCGCACCTGGCCCTCAGGCCGCGATCACGTCCTCGGGAGTTTCCCGAAGTACCGCTCGTACGCCATCCGGTTGTCCACGTAGACGCGGAGCTTCCACGCCACCACGCGCCTGGCCCACTCCTTCTGGCTGGCAAGGATCCGGGCGAACGCTGGGTTTTCTTTGGTGTGCTTGTCGATGATCCTGTCCCAGGCCTCGAGCTGGGCCTGCAGGATCTCCTTCGGCGTGGTGTAGGCCTTGACGAACTGCTTCTTCTCCATCTCGATCAGGTCGCGGCTGTTGCGGTCGGTCATCTTGAACAGGAAGTCCGCGGACTCGGCGAGGGCCGCGTTCCTGATGATGGCCTTCAGGTCTGAGGGCAGCGCGTCCCACTTCGCCTTGTTGATCATCAGCTCCAGGGACTCCAGCGGCTGGTGGTAGCTCTGAAGCATCAGCGTCTTGCGGACGTCGGGGAAGCCCAGCAGCCGGTCGGAGGTCATGTTGTTGAACTCCGCGGCGTCGAGCACCCCGCGCTCCAGGGCCGGGACAATCTCGCCGCCGGGCAGGATGACCACCGACGCGCCCATCTCCTTGAACAGCTCGGCTGATAGACCCACGGTCCGGTACTTGATCTGCTTGAACTCATCGGGCTTCCTGATCGGTCGCTTGAACCAACCTAGCGGCTGGGTGGGCATCGGCCCGTGGAGGAACGAGACGACGTTCATCTTCATCTCTTTCTGGAGGAGGTCCTGGTACATGTCGAATCCGCCCCCGTAGTAGAACCACGAGAGCAGGTCCATCGCGTCCATGCCGAACGACGGACCGGTGCCGAACAGGCTCGCCGCCACGTTCTTCCCGAACCAGTAGACAGGAACGCCGTGGCCGCCGTCGAGCACGCCGGCGTGCACCGCGTCGATCAGCCCAAACGCGGGCACCACGGCGCCGGCCGGCAGCACCTCGAACCGGAATCGCCCGCCCGACATCTCCTCGACCTTCTTGGCCAGGTCCAGGAACGTCTCGTGGAAGATGTCCCGGGAGGGCCAGGTGCTCTGCATCCGCCAGACCGTGGTTGCCTGGGCGGAGACGGTGTTGACGTACGGGAACCCGATCGTCGCCGCGGCGGCGCCGGCTGCCGCGGTTTTGAGGAACGCCCTGCGCGATGTCCTGGTGGTGGGTGGCGGGGTGGCACGCGTGCGTGGGTGGGCGGCTGCGCGCTTGCCGTTCTGGCTCATCGTCCTCTCCCCTCCCTCTTGGAGCGAGTGGACTTCAAGGCCCTTAGTCTGTCGCAGTCACCAGCGCACTATGCAGTTGGCATTATGTGTTCGCGACTCCGTTCGCCACCTCCTCCGCCCATACCTGCAGACCGCAGTGTCGGGCTGAGGCCGTGGACGCCCCGGGAGGGGAGGCCTCCGGCGGCGGAGAAGACGCGAGCATGACCCCTCGCAGTCTCCGTGGCTATCTCTTCGACATGGACGGCGTGCTCTACCGGGGCAGGCGCGTGCTCCCTGGAGCGCGCGCGCTGCTTGCGGCACTCGACCGAAAGGGCATCCCCTTTGCGCTCGTAACCAACAACAGCACCCGCACGCCACGCCAGTACACGCGGGTCCTGGCAACCATGGGCATGCGCGTGCCGGCCGAGCGCATCGTTACATCTTCGGTGGGAACCGCTGCCTACCTGCGCGCCACCCTGAGGCCCGGATCCCGCGTGCTGGTCATCGGCGAACCGCCGTTCCGGCGGGCGATAGCCAGAGCAGGGTTCGTCCCGGCGTGGGAAGGCGTCGCCGCGGTCGTTGTCGGGCTGGACCGGCGGATAACCTACAGAAAGCTTGCCCTGG
>JBKJJG010000052.1:0-4544 GCA_046598155.1 bacterium
CCTCTACGATCTTGCCCAGGTACATCACTGCGACCCGATCGTAGAGGTTTCCCCGGTCGAGGAGCTCTTTGCCAACCCGCAGCACCCTTACACCGAGGCGCTGCTGTCCGCCGTGCCGATTCCCGATCCGGGGATGCGCCGCGAGCGGATCATCCTGCCCGGCGACGTACCGAGCCCCGCCAACCCGCCCAGTGGCTGCCGCTTCCATACGCGGTGCCTCTATGCTGTTGAGTCCTGCCGGGTGAACGAGCCACCGCTTGTGGACGTGGGGCAGGGGCACTATGTGGCATGTCCGCCCCAGCCGTTCAAGCACCAGCGCAGCAAGGCGGCGGTGCTCAAGGCGACAGCGCCGTAGCCGTTCGCTGAGTTTCGCGTTCCGCCTGCCCGCCAGAGCGCTGGGATGGCTGAGGGCGGGCGTGTAGCATTTCCCCCGGAACGCGCAACGGGGGAGAGAGGCACACCGGCAAGTGGGAGACAAACTGACAGGAGGGTGACAGATGAGACGGGTGCGAAGGCAGGTGCTGCTCCTGCTCGCGTTGACGCTGTCGCTGTCCCTCGTGGGGTTGACAGGGACTGCCACGGGGCAGGCAGTGAAGAACCCGGATACCTTCGTCCAGGTCAGCTTTGGCGACTGGGATACCTTCGACTACGCGTGGGCCTACGATACTTCGAGCCACACCGTGATCTTCAACGTCTACGAGCCGCTGATCGCCTACGACGGCGGCCGCGTGGACCGCTTCGTCCCCCGCCTTGCCACGGCGGTGCCCAGCCTGCGGAACGGGCTGGTCTCGGCGGATGGCAAGACGTACACTTTCCCGATCCGGGAGGGCGTGAAGTTCCACGACGGGACGCCCATGACCGCCGAGGACGCCGCCTACTCCCTGCAGCGCTTTCTTATGATTGATCGCGACGGCGGCCCCTCCTCGCTGCTGCTTGAGCCGATCCTGGGGATCACGAAGACCCGGGACGACAAGGGCAACCTGATGCTGCAGTTCGCCGATCTGCAGCGCGCCGTCCAGGTTAAGGGGAACAGCGTCGTGGTGACCCTCAAGGAGCCGTTCGGCCCCTTCCTGAGCATCATGGCGCTGTGGTCCAACGTGGTTTCCAAGAAGTGGGCGACCACCAACGGCGACTGGAACGGCACCGCGGCGACCATGGCCAAGTACAACAACCTCAAGAAGGAGTCCAGCGCCTTCTTCGAGCGGGGCAACGGCACCGGGCCGTTCAAGCTCGAGCGGTGGGATCGTGCTGGCAAGCAGGTCATCCTGGCACGCAACGATGGCTACTGGCGCACACCGGCCAGGCTCAGCCGCGTCGTCTTCCGGAGCATTGACGAGGTCGCCACCCGCATCCTGATGCTCAAGGCGGGCGATGCCGACAGCATTGCCATCAGCCGGCGCGAGCAGCCTCAGGTGGAGGGCGATCCGAATATCCGGTTGATTGACAACCTGCCGTGGCTGCGCACCGACGCCTTCTTCTTCACCGTGGACGTTGACACGCGCGGCAATCCCGACGTGGGCAGTGGGCGGCTGGACGGCGCTGGTATCCCGGCCAACTTCTTCTCCGACATCAGGGTGCGGCGGGCATTCGCGTACGCCTTCGACTACGCGACGTTTCTCCGTGACGCCTTCCGCAGCCAGGGCGCCCTGCCCAAGGGCGTGATCCCACCGGGCATGCTGGGCTTCAACCCCGGGCAGGAGTACTTCGCGTTCAACCGCGACAAGGCCATCGCCGAGTTCAGGGAAGCGTGGGGCGGCCAGGTGTGGGATCGCGGCTTCCGACTCACTGTCTTATACAACACCGGCAACGTCCCTCGTGAGATAGGCGCCCGCATCCTGAAGGACGGCGTCGAGGCGTTGAACCCCAAGTTCAGGGTGGACGTCCGCGGCGTCACCTGGGCCTCCTACCTGGCGGCGATGAACGATGGCAAGCTGCCGGTCTTCTGGGTAGGCTGGGTGGCCGACTATCCAGATCCCCACAACTTCGCCTTCCACTTCCTGCACAGCGACGGGACTTTCCCCAAGGCCCAGCGGTTCAAGAACGACGAGCTCGACCGGCTGGTAGTACAGGCGATCAAGGAGACCAACCGGGACAAGCGCCAAGCGTTGTACTTCCAGATTAACCAGAAGTTCTTCGAGCTGGCGCCGTCGGTTTCGCCGGTCAACCAGGTGGTGTTCCGCGTGCAGCGCTCCTGGGTGAGGGGATGGTACAACAACCCGGTCTTCCCGGGGACGGACTACTACACGATCTTCAAGGGATAGCTGATCCCGCACGGGGGTCGGGAGGGAGCTCCCTCCCGATCCCCGCCACGGGACTCTCATGACGGCATTCGTGCTCAGGCGGTTGCTCCTGTTACCCCTGGTTGCCCTCGGGGTAACCCTCCTGATATTCGGGCTACTTCAGTTGCTCTCCCCGCAGATGCGGGCCGCGCTGTACGTTACAGACCCGCGCCAGCTTCGCGCCGTGGACAGCATCATCCGCGCGCACGGTCTGGACAAGCCTTTCCACATACAGTACGTGGGCTGGCTGAGCCGCGTGGTGCAGGGCGACTTGGGGTGGTCGGAGACTGCCAAGATGCCCGTGGCGAAGGCGATCGCCACCTTCTTCCCGGCGACCCTGGAGCTCACCATGTTCGCGGTCGTGCCCATTCTCGTCGTCGGGATCTGGTTGGGGACCCTGTCCGCGGTGCACCGCGACCGCATCGTTGACCACTTCTCCCGCTTCTTCTCCATCAGCGGGACCTCGATGCCCACCTTTGTGTGGGGGCTCCTGCTTCTGATGGTGTTCTATGGTGCTTGGCAGCTCTTCCCGCCCGGGCGTCTCTCGCTGGAGCCCAACATGTACGTGCTGTCTCAGCAGTTCCGCCCTTACACCGGGCTGATGACGGTGGACGCCCTGCTGAACGGCCAGCTCTGGATCTTCGTGGACGCGCTGCGCCACCTTGTGCTGCCGGTGCTGACCCTGAGCCTGGTCAGTTGTGCAACTCTCGTGCGCGTGACGCGTTCCTCGATGCTGGAGACGCTCCGCCAGGACTATGTGCGAACCGCGCGGGCCAAGGGGTTGGAGAGCGCCGTCGTGGTGAACAAGCACGCCCGTAAGAACGCCATGATTCCGGTGGTGACCATGTCCGCCCTGCTGTTCGTGGGCCTCCTCAACGGCGTGGCCATCACGGAGACGGTCTACGGCTATCCAGGGATCGGGCTCTGGGGCGTAAACGCCGCGATCCAGCTCGACGCGGCCGCGGTGGCCGGATTCGCCCTTTTCAACGCGTTGCTGCTGGTCGTGGGCAACCTGGCGGCCGACATCCTCTATGCGGTGATAGATCCCCGCATCCGGCTGCGATGACGACTGACACCGCGACCCACGGAGCCGGTTTGGAGCAGCCCGCCCATCCCAGGACGCTGAGCTCCTGGCAGATGGCCTGGCGCAGGTTACGACGCAATCCTCTGTCCATGCTGGGGCTGGCCATCATCGTGGCGTTCGTGCTGACCGCGATCCTGGCGCCGGTGATCGCACCTCCGAAGGAGGGGGCCCGAGATCCTTACATGATGCCCCACGAGGGCTACAGCCCCGATCCGCAGCCGCCGCGGCCCGGCCATCCGCTCGGCACGACCGAGCAGGCGTTTGACATCTTCTACGGGCTGGTGTGGGGCGCGCGCACGGCGTTTCGTGTTGGGTTGGTGGTGGTGGCCACCGCGGTCACCATCGGGATCGTACTGGGGGGCATCTCGGGTTACTACGGCGGCCGGCTCGACGAGGTCCTGATGCGCATCGTGGACGTCTTCCTGGCCTTTCCCGGCCTGATCCTCGCCGTGGTGGTGGTGGCGATTCTGGGCCCTGGGTTGGAGAGGGTGATGATCGCCCTGGCCCTGGTGAGCTGGCCCGGGTATGCCCGGCTGCTGCGCGGGGAGGTCCTATCGGTGCGCGAGCGCGATTTCGTAGAAGCGGCCAGGGCGCTTGGCGCGAGTGATTTCAAGGTTATTGCTCGGCACGTCCTGCCCAACAGCATCTACCCGGTGCTGGTGGTGTCCACGCTGGACATGGGGAGCATCGTGGTGGCGGCGGCGGCGCTGAGTTTCCTGGGGTTGGGCGCGCCGGTCGGCTACTCCGACTGGGGACAGATCATCAGTCTCTCGCGCGGCTGGATCCTGGGCAGCGCAGGCAACGCCCTCCAGTTCTGGTACACCGTGGTCTTCCCCGGCGCCGCGCTCTTCCTGTTCACTCTCGGCTGGAACCTCCTGGGGGACGCCTTCCGGGACATTTTGGATCCGCGGCTGCGCGGCTCGACCTGATCCCGGGAGGTAGCCGATGGCGATTGACAGGGCAACCGTCGAGCACGTAGCGCGCCTGGCGCGTCTGGCGCTGACCGACGAGGAGCGCGAACGGTTCGTCGGGCAGCTCGGTCGCATCCTCGAGCACTGCGCGCGGCTGGACGCTATCTCGATCGAGGGCGTGCCCCCGACGTCGCACGTGCTCCCGATCGTCAACGTGCTCCGAGAGGATCTGCCGGCGCCCTCCCTCCAGCGCGACGAGGTCCTGGCGCA
>JBKJJG010000026.1:0-3833 GCA_046598155.1 bacterium
CCCGGCTGTGGAACGTCAGGCCGCGGGCGAGGCGCACCGTGCCGCCGGGATCAACCCCGTCGAGCCGCCCGCGCGCTCGCCACGCCCGCGGTTCTACCAGCGTCTCGGCCAGCGCGGCCATCTGCCCTGCGACTTCCCTGACGACCGGCGAGACCGCCTCGAGATTCCTGTACCTCTGCAGCCGCAGGATCAGATCCGCATCCACGCGGGGTCGGGACAAGGTGATCTGTTCGACCATCCGGTGCGCGCCTGTTGTGCGTCGTGGTGGAACGCCGTATCCTTCCAGCGGTTCGACCCACCGATGCGTTCTCCTACCCGGAGGGATGTGTGGGAAGAGGTCTCGCGCAGGGCAGGGGTTGGTCCTGAACCGGTTGACGCGGAGGATGCCACTATTTAAACTTATATCGCAACACTTAACAACCGCAGCCTCAATGAAGCTCTACTGAATTGGGGGTACACGGTGAACCGTGGCGCCACGGGCCGGTATGACATCGTCACCGTAGGTGGTGAGCGCGTGCGCTCCTTCGTGCCCTATCCGCTGCCGCCCAACCCTCCAATCGCCCTCGATGGCCCGCTGCAGGCGCTGCTCGAGCAGGCGGTCCTGGCTCTTGGCCGTCTGGACAGCGTGGCCACGCTCCTTCCCGACACCTCCCTGTTCCTCTACACGTACATCCGTAAGGAGGCCGTGCTCTCGTCGCAGATCGAGGGGACGCAGTCCTCGCTTGCTGATCTCCTGTTGTTCGAGCTGGAAGAAGCGCCCGGCGTGCCGGTAGACGACGTGGTCGAGGTGTCCAACTACGTGGCGGCCATGGAGCACGGCCTGGGGCGCCTCCGGGATGGCTTTCCGCTCAGCAATCGCCTCATCCGCAAGATCCACGGCATATTGCTCTCTCGGGGACGGGGAAGACGTAAGGAGCCTGGTAGTTTTCGCGGATCGCAGAACTGGGTCGGCGGAACCCGTCCGGGCAACGCGATCTTCGTCCCGCCGCCACCGCATGCTGTCCCGGAGTGCATGTCAGAGTTAGAACGTTTTCTCCATGCCGACGGGAACGCATTTCCTATCCTGGTGAAAGCAGGACTGGCCCATGTACAGTTCGAGACGATCCATCCATTCCTGGACGGCAACGGACGCGTAGGTCGTCTCCTGATCACTTTTCTGCTTTGCCACGCCGGCATGCTGCGGGAGCCGATCCTTTATCTGAGCCTTTTCTTCAAGCAGCACCGTGATGACTACTACCGGCTCCTCGATGAGGTTCGCAAGACCGGTGACTGGGAGGCCTGGTTGAGCTTCCTCCTCGAAGGCGTGCGGGAAACGGCGACGGGAGCGGTCTCGGCGTTCCAGCGGCTTTTTGCGCTGTTTCAGGAGGATCGCGACAGTATTCAGCAGCAGGGCCGGGCGGCCGGTTCGGCACTCCGCGTCCACCAGGTGCTGAAGGAGCGTCCCATAACCTCGCTTCAGGAGGTGAGTCGGCGCGCCGGGCTGTCATTCCCCGCGGCCTCCACGGGCATGAAGATTCTGGTTGATCTGGGCATTGCCAGGGAACTCACCGGGAGGAGGCGCAACCGCCTGTTCGGACACGACCGGTACATGGCAGTCCTCAGCGAAGGGACGGAGCCGTTGTGAACCCATCTTGCCTCCACTAGCAGCGCGAAGCTACGAGACTTCCTCAAATCCTACAAGCGCGCCAGAGGAGATCGCACACTGCTTCAGAAGTAGTCATAACAGTGCCTAATCCTGAGCGAAAGGGGCGAAGAGAATGAAAGGTAACGACAAGCTGCTAGCGGTGCTGAACCAACTCCTGGCGGACGAGCTCTCTGCCATCAGCCAGTACATGGTGCACTCGGAGATGTGCGCCAACTGGGGATACGAGAAGCTCCACAAGGCCATCGAGGGTCAAGCCGTGGACGAGATGCACCATGCCGAGTGGCTCATCCAGCGCATCGTGTTCCTGGAGGGCACGCCGGTTGTCTCAAAGCTCAATCCCATGAAGATCGGCGCGGCCGTTCCCGAGATGATCGTAAACGACCAGGAAGCCGAGCTTGATGCCGTGCGTGCCTACAACAAGGCCATCGCGCTGGCGCACGAAGTGAACGACCAGGCCAGCGTAGACCTGTTGATCCGCATCCTCAAGATGGAAGAGGGTCATGAGGATTGGGCGGAAGTGCAGAACGCGCAGATCGAGCAGATGGGTCTGGCGAACTACCTGACCAATCAGACCGAGGGCGCTGCGGCGGGTTAGTTTGTGCGGGTTAACTTGCGCGCGCAGTCCCTGGGCGAGGAGATAGCAAACAGCGTCAGCCACGGCGTGGGCGCGCTGGCCGCGGCTGTCGCCGCTCCATTTCTGCTTGTCTCCGCCTTCCGCCGCGGGGATGGCCTCGGAATCGTGGGCGCAGGGGTCTTTGCAGCCACGATGCTGCTGCTTTACCTGATGTCCACGCTGTACCACGCGATGACCGGGGGTCGGGCCAAGCGCGTGTTTCAGATCCTGGATCACTGCGCGATCTTCCTCTTGATCGCCGGCACCTACACGCCGTTCACGCTTGGCGTGCTGCGGGGACCGTGGGGGTGGGCGCTGCTCGGGCTCGTGTGGGGCATAGCGATCGCCGGCATCGTGCTCAAGGCAGTGTGCGGGGTGAGATATCCGGTCCTTTCGATAGCGCTCTATCTGGGGATGGGATGGCTGATCGTCATCGCGGCGAAGCCCTTGTGGACTCATCTGCCGATACCCGGCCTGCTATGGCTCGCAGCCGGCGGCCTGGCGTACACCGCGGGCGTTGGATTCCTGGCAGCGGAGCGGGTTCGCTACGGCCACTTCGTCTGGCACCTGTTCGTACTGGCGGGCACGGCCTGTCACTTCGTCGCAGTGCTGAAGTACGCGGGGTGAGACGCAAGGACAAGGAAATCCAAGACAGAGACCTGATCGAGCAGATCATGGCGAAGGCCCAGGTTTGCAGGTTAGGGCTGTGCAAGGACAACGTGCCCTACGTCGTTCCCGTGTCCTTTGGCTATGACGGCGCCTTCATTTACTTCCACACGGCCAGGGAGGGTATGAAACTGGAATACCTGGCCGCCAACAACAGGGTCTGCTTTGAGTTGGAGCACGACGTGAGGGTCGTCGCAGACCCCGAGGAAGCCTGTCAATGGTCCTTTTCCTTCCACAGCGTGATTGGGTTTGGCACGGTTGAAGAAGTGGTAGATCCCTCACGCAAGGCCCATGCGCTGAATCAGATAATGAGGCACTACTCCGGCAGGGAGTGGAGCTTTAGCGAACGGTCGCTCGAGAAGACACGGGTATGGTGCATTTCGATTGAGCAAATATCGGGCAAGCAGTCTAAGGACAAGACTGCTTTCTGAGCCGCCGCCCGATCCGCGCGTGCTCCTCCCAAACGGGCGCCGGCAGCCGGTCGCCAAACTGCGCAAACATCGTCCGTTGCTCCTCCAGTCCCTGGAGCCAGCCCTCCCGGTCGTAGCTCAGGGCCTCCGCCACCGCGCTCCGGGGTGCCTCAAGGCCGGTCAGGTCCAAGTCGTCAGGTGACGGGATCAGTCCCACCGGGGCATCGGTGGCCCCTGCCTTGCCCTTGATCCGCTCCACCATCCACTTGAGGATGCGCACGTTCTCGCAGTACCCCGGCCAGAGGAACTGCCCGTCGGCGCCGCGGCGGAACCAGTTGACGCGGAAGACTTTAGGCGGCGCGGCCAGCCGCTTCCCCAGCTCCAGCCAGCGGGCGAAGTAGTCGCCCATGTGGTAGCCGCAAAACGGCAGCATCGCCATGGGGTCGCGGCGCACCACGCCCACCTTGCCGGTGGCCGCCGCCGTGGTCTCGGTTCCCAT
>JBKJJG010000215.1:0-11892 GCA_046598155.1 bacterium
CTCCAGGACCACGCCGTGTTGATAAGGAGTGAGGGGTTGCCCTCTCTTGTCTGGCGACCGATGCCGGAGGAGGCCATGCGCGCCGGGCTCGGGGACGGTGAGCTGGCCTGCGGCGTCCTGGGTGCGGACGGCGCATTCGGTCTTTCCTCGGGCGCGGGGTTGGCCGACCGGATCAGGGCGCTGGGCGAGGTGGTTGTTCGCTACAAGGGGCGCGTGCCGATCTTCCGCGTCCTGGACTCGCGCCTGGGTGACCTCGCCCGCGAGTACGGCCGGGCAGCGGCGCTGGTGCTCTTCCCGCGCTTCACCAAGCAGGACATCAGCGCGATCGCCCACCTTCCGGTCAAGATCCCCACCGGCATCAGCCGCCACGTGGTTCCGCAGCGGGCGCTGCGGGTGAACCTCGACCTCGCGTTGCTTCGCGCCGAGGAGCCCACTGCCGAAAAGCAGGTCCGGCTCGATGCGCTCGTTCGCGCCCGGTTCCTGGAGCACCGTGTGCGCCACTACCCTGAGCCCACTGTCCTCTACGACGAGTGATCGCGCCGGTGGGGGTGGCCACGGACGGTCCGATGGCTCTTGAGATCGGGCTGGCGCAGGTGGTGGCGATCGTGTACCACGCGCGGCAGCAGTTCCCCAACGAGTGCTGCGGTCTGGTCGCGGGCCGGGGCGGCCGAATCGAACGCGTGTTTCGGGGCACGAACGTGGAGCGCAGTCCCTTCACCTACCGCCTTGATCCCCACGAGCAGCTCCGGTTCTTCAAGGAGCTGGACGCGCTGGGGATGGAACTGCTGGGCATCTACCATTCGCATCCGCACTCACCGGCGTACCCCTCGCAGACCGACGTCGTGCAGGCCTTCTACCCCGAGACGGCGTATCTCATAGTGTCGCTCCGCTCGGCGGACGCGCCGGCAGCCGAAGTAGAGGTGCGCGCGTTCAGGATACGGGGCGGCGTCATCACGGAAGAGGAACTGGCGGTGGCGGTGTGAAGGTTTCCGCGCGGGCCGAGTACGGCATCCGGGCCCTCATCGAGCTGGCCGCCCACTACGGCCGGGGTCCGGTTCACAGCCAGGACATCGCGAAGCGGCAGAGACTGCCGGAGCCCTATCTCCACCAACTTATGACGGCCCTGCGCACGGCAGGGCTGGTTGTTAGCAAGCGGGGGCCCTCCGGCGGCCACGCGCTATCACGCCCGCCGGAGCAGATCGGCCTGCGGGAGGTGTTTGCGGTTCTGGAGGGAACCACGGCGCCGTGGTGGTGCGTGGAGGAAAATGCCCCTGATTGCGAGTATGCTTCGGATTGCGGCCTGCAACCCCTCTGGCGCGCGGTGCGGGGCGCCGCGGAGGGCGTGCTGGATCGGTTGACCCTGGCGGATCTGCGGGCGAACGGTGCACGCCAGCCGGCGGCGCGGCGGTAGCCGGGTGCACGGGCAGGGTTCGGGCAGGGAATGTTCGACAACCCCCCTCCGTTACGCGGAGGGAGCCGATGGGTGCCGTACTTTTGACTCCTGATCCTCCTCACGTGGCGGTGTCGGACGAGGACCGCGCGCGGTTCGAGGCGCTCGTTGGCGGGCATCTCGACGGCCTGTACAGTTCCGCGCTGCGGCTGACGCGCAACCGTACCGCTGCCGAGGACCTGGTGCAGGACACCTTCTTGAAGGCCTGGCGCTCGTTCCGTACCTTCCAGGCCGGCACCAACGCCCGCGCCTGGCTCTACAAGATCCTGATGAACGCGTACATAGACGGCTACCGCCGGTCCTCGCGTCTCCCCGAGGAGGTGGACCAGGAGGACATCGGCGACTTCTACCTGTACGCCAGGGCGCAGGAGAGCGAGGAGTACCGCAAGGCGGGCGATCCCGAGGAGATCCTGCTCTCGCACATAATGGACGCCGACGTAAAGGATGCGCTGGAGCAGGTTCCTGAGCCGTTCCGGGCCGCGGTCATCCTGGCCGATCTGGAGGAGTTCTCCTACAAGGAGATCGCGGAGATCCTGGGCATCCCGGTGGGTACGGTGATGTCACGGCTGTACAGGGGACGCCGCCACCTGCAGCGGTTGCTGTGGGACTACGCGCACAGGGCCGGATATGCGCGCGACGAGACCGGCTCGCAATCTCAGGTGCCGCCATGAGCGAAGTAGACTGCAACTTGGTCCTGGCGCGCCTCTGGGCCTTCCTGGACGGCGAGGCCGACGAGGCGATGTGCCGCGAGCTGGAAGCGCACATCGAGGTCTGCCTGCACTGCCGCAACCACGCCGATTTCGAGCGGCGGCTGCGGGAGGTGATTCAGGTGAAGTGCCGGGGCGAGCGGGCCCCGCTCGCGCTTCGCGCCGCGCTCGAGCGCCTCTTGAGCGGTTCCCAGTAGGCGCCTCTGCCAGGGAATCGCACCCGGTTTCTCGAACACCCTGCTAGACGATCCCCACATTCAGGAGGGTTCCATGCCCAAGGAAGTCATCCGCACCGACGCCGCACCAATGCCCATCGGTCCGTACTCGCAGGCAATTCGGGTTTCTGGAATGCTCTACCTGTCAGGCCAGGTCGCGCTCGACCCCGCGACCGGGCAGTTCCTGGGCGGTGACATCAAGACCCAGACCCGCAGGGTGCTCCAGAACCTCTCGGCGGTCCTGGAGGCGGCCGGGTCATCGCCCGACCGTGTTGTCAAGACCACGGTCTTCCTCAAGGACATGAACGATTTCGGGCCCATGAACGAGGAGTACGCCAGCTTCTTCCGGGAGTTGCCGCCGGCCCGTTCGACCGTGGCGGTGGCCAAGCTGCCGCGGGATGCGCTGGTGGAGATCGAGGCGATCGCGCTCGCGTAGGCGCGCCGGGCAGGGTTTTCGGGTAAGATTGCCTTGTGAGGTTCCCGCGCTGCGGGGTCGGCTAACGGCAAGCCGGGGGTCTTTGGAACCTCAAATCCAGGTTCGATTCCTGGCCCCGCAGCCAAGGTTTGAAGGTCTCTCGTGGTGCTTGGGCATTGAAGACTGCTTCGAACTTCTGCTTCAACCAACACACAGGTAGCCAGTCTTCCTCACCACCAATCAAACGAGCGACAACAAGAATTGACTGCCCTCCAGGGCAGGCGTATGATGCGGCTGCAACGGAAGGAGGTTCGACGTTGGGCAAGACCATCAAGGCCAGAATTCGTCAGGGGCGGATCGAGCCCATCGAGCCGGTCGAGCTGCCAACCGAGGGAACAGAACTCGTCGTCACCCTGGAAGAAGCTGCCACGGCAAATGGGTGGTTCCGCGAGATCCGCGGCATGTTCGCGCCGGTCCGCGAGGAGCTAGGCCGAGAGTGTGAGGAGGCGATTGATGAGCGCATCGCTCAGGCGGTGAAGGCTAGCCGGGCGAGGAAGCGTGGACAGGCCTAGAGTCGTCTTCGATACGAATGTCTTCCTCCGGGCGTTGATCAATCCGAAAGGAGTCAACGCCCGGCTCGTCCAGTCCCTCGACCAGTTCATCCTCGTGGTCTCGCCGGCCATCCTTGAAGAGGTGGCCGATGTCCTCTCTCGCCCCGAGCTTCTCGGCGTGAAGGGTGTGCGGAAGATCGATGCCGATCGTCTCGTTGAACTCCTGCGGCAAGCTCCGGTCGTTTTCCCTACCGAGAAGGTGACTATCTGCCGGGACCCTGACGATGACAAGTTCCTGGAGGCAGCGCTGTCGGCCAAGGCGGAGTATTTGGTGACCGGGGATAAGGACCTCCGGGACATCGGCGAATACAGGGGGGTCAAGATCCGCTTCCCGGTAGAGTTCCTGAAGGAGCTTGGAGGGTAGGGGATGGCTGAACCAACCAAGGTTCGAAGGAGCGCTTCGAACTTCCTCCCAAGCTGAGACACAGGTCGCTGGTCTCTTCCCCCCGCCCGCCGACGGGGCGGCGACACGAGCTGACGGTCTCCCGGGAGCGGCAAATGAAGCGGATGCGATGGTTATGGTTAAGGATGAAAGAGGGGCGGATTGAACCGCTTGACCCGGTTGACCTCACATAGGTGGTTCCTCGACCTCTATGGGCACCGGGACCGAAGGGACCCTGCCGCGCTCATAGCCCGCACCTGGCGATCATACCCGTGGCTTCTACCCCCGGAGCAGAGGAATCTTCCCCACGGCCAAGAATCCCCAGGCAGACAGCCCCTTGCGGTGGAGTGTTGGCATGCGTGAGATAGAAGCGGTCGTGCTGGCCGCGGGGAAGGGCAAGCGGATGGTCTCCGCCCTTCCCAAAGTGCTTCATTCAATCTGTGGACGGCCAATGCTGGCGTACGTGTTGGACACCCTGGCCGCCGTGGGTGTTTCCGCCCCCATCGTGGTCATCGGGCACGAGGGGGGGCAGGTACGCGCGGCGCTGGGTGACGGCCTGCGCTATGCCGTGCAGGAGGAGCAACTGGGCACAGGGCACGCCGTCATGCAGGCGCTGCCCCACCTGGAGGGGTACGCCGGCACCGTGCTGGTTGTCTACGGCGACGTGCCTTTTCTCCGACCGGAGACGATCGAGACGCTGCTGGCTCACCACCGGTCTCAGGGCGCTTCCGCGACGATTCTGACCGACCTGCGGGACGATCCCTCCGGCTACGGCAGGGTGCTGCGCGACGCGAACGGCAACGTGCGGCGCATCGTGGAGGAGACCGACGCCTCGCCGCAGGAGCGCGAGGTGCGGGAGATCAACGCCGGGATGTACGCCATCGAGTGCGGCGCTATGCGGGATTCCCTGCGCGCCCTGCAGCCGGCCAACGCGCAGAGCGAGTACTACCTGACCGACGCGATCACCGCCCTGCTGGACGGCGGCCACACCGTCGCCGCGGTCGTCGTGGCCTCCAGCCAGGAGGCCACGGGGATCAACAGCCGCGCCGACCTGGCCCGGGCCGAGGCCGCGATGCGCACGGCGTTGCTCGACGCGCTGATGGCCGCCGGGGTGACAGTTTTTGATCCCCAGGCGACCTATGTGCACGCCGCCGTGCGGGTGGGTCGTGACACCGTGCTCCACCCTGGGACGGTTCTTGAGGGATGCACGGTGATCGGCGAGGGCTGCACCATCGGTCCGGGGGCTCGCCTGACCGACGCCGAGGTCGGCGACCGTGCGACCATCGTCTACTCCACCGTTACAGCCAGCACGGTTGGCGAGGGCAGCCGCATCGGCCCTTACAGTCACCTGCGGCCAGGCGTGCGCCTGGGCCGGTTCGTCGAGGTGGGCAACTTCGCCGAGTTGAAGAACGCCACGATCGGCGACCGCACAAAGGTGCACCACATGAGCTACATAGGCGACGCCACCGTTGGCGCCGGCGTCAACATTGGGGCAGGGACGGTCACGTGCAACTACGACGGGCGTACCAAGCACCACACCATCATCGAGGACGACGCGTTCATTGGGAGCGACACAATGCTGATCGCGCCAGTACGGGTGGGGCGCGGCGCGGTGACGGGCGCGGGCTCGGTGGTTCGGCGTGAGGTGCCACAGGGCGGGGTGGCGGTAGGGATGCCCGCTCGGGTCATCAGGCGGAGACCCGTGAATGATGCGTCTTAAAGTTTTCGGCGGTTCAGCCAACCCAGGGCTTGCCGAGGAGATCGCCGAGCACCTCGGCCTCCCGCTTGGGGAGATGGAGACCTACCGGTTCGCCGACGGCGAGGTCAGCGTGCGCATCGCCGAGAGCGTGCGGGGCGCGGACGTCTTCGTGATCCAGCCGATGAGCCCGCCGGTCAACGAGCACCTGGTCGAGTTGCTGGTGATCCTCGATGCCCTGCGGCGCGCCTCCGCCGGCCGGGTCACCGCGGTCATTCCCTACCTCGGGTACGCGCGACAGGACCGCAAGACCAAACCGCGCGAGCCGATCACCGCGAAGCTGGTCGCCAACCTGCTGACCGCGTCGGGCGCGGATCGCATTCTGACGGTGGACCTTCACACCGGGCAGATTTGGGGGTTCTTCGACATCCCGCTCGACCATCTGCCGACCCGGATGCTGCTCGCCGCCTATTTCAGGGAGAAGAGGCTCAAGAACGTGGTCGTGGTCTCGCCCGATATCGGCGGCACCGGCCGCGCCCGCGAGTTCGCCGCCGAGATGGGAGCACCCATCGCTATCATTGACAAGCGGCGAGACCGTCCCAACCAGGTGAAGGAGATCACCCACATCATCGGCAAGGTCTACCGCCGGACGGCGATCCTGGTGGACGACATCGTGGACACCGCCGGCACGCTGGTAGCGGCCAGCGCGGCGCTGATCGGCCGCGGGGTAGAGGAGGTCTACGCCTGCTGCTCCCACGCAATCCTCTCGAGTCCGGCCATTGAGCGTCTGGCCGCAAGTCCGATCCGAGAGCTGGTGGTCACGAACACCGTGCCGGTCTCGGTTTCCAAGCGGACCGACAAGGTGCACATCGTGTCCATTGCCCCCATGCTCGCCGAGGCGATCGCGCGGATTCACGAAGACCGTTCGGTCAGCACGCTTTTCGGCGGGCCTGCCGCTCCCTAGGAGAACCGCGTGCCGGAGATAGGGTGGTCCATCCCGGGGTTTCTTGCCGTTGGTCTGGTGGCGCTGGCGGCGACGAACGCGCTCACGCCCGTCGTGCGCCGGGTGGCGCGGCGCCTCGGCGCCATTGACTACCCGGGCGGTCGCCGGATCAACACCCGGCCGACCCCGCGACTGGGCGGCGTGGCGATCTTCCTCGGGTTCACCGCCGCCGCTGTTGTGGCCATGGTCGTGACCCGGCCCATCGAGCTCGTCGGGACCGGGGCCGAGCTGTTCATCCGCATTCCCATCGCCATGCACACGGACCGCGCGATTCTCGGCATCATGTTGGGTGGCACGTTTCTCATGGCCGTTGGTGTCTACGACGACCTGCGCGGCATGCACCCCGCGCTGAAGTTCCTGGCCATGCTGGCCGCGGCGTCCGTGCTGATACCCTTCGGGCTCACCACCCAGTTCCTGACGAACCCGCTGACCGGCAGGATTGTCGCGCTGGGCCCGTGGGGTGCCGTGCTCACCGTGGTGTGGGTGGTCGCCGTGGTCAACATCATCAACTTCATAGACGGCGTGGACGGCCTGGCCGCCGGCATCGTGGCCATCGCAGGGACCACGCTGCTGCTCACCGCGGCGCACAAGCGCGACGTCGTTGCGATCTCGCTGGCCGCGGCGCTTGTGGGGAGCTCGGTCGGGTTCCTGCGGCACAACTTCAACCCAGCCCGCATCTTCATGGGCGACTCGGGCTCGATGTTCCTGGGCTACGTCCTGGGGGGGCTCTCGGTGATGGGTCTGTACAAGTCCTACACCGCGATCTCCCTGGCGGTGCCGATCCTGGCGCTGGGCGTGCCGATCGTGGACACCGCCTTTGCCATTATCCGGCGCTTCCGAAGCGGCCGGCCGATCTACCTCCCTGATCGCGGGCACCTTCACCACCGGCTGCTGGATCGGGGGCTGACGCAGCGGCAGACGGTCTTCCTGCTCTACTCGGTCAGCGCGCTGCTCGGCCTGGGGGCCCTCGCGCTGGCCGGCGTGAACAGGGCCGGCTCGATTGCCACGCTGGGCGTCATCGCGGTGATCCTGCTGATCGGTGCCCGCCGCATGGGTCTGCTGGTCCGATGAGCGTAGGCCGGCTGCGGGTCATGACGATCTTCGGGACCCGGCCCGAGGCCGTGAAGATGGCGCCGGTGGTTGCCCGCCTGCGCGAGAGCGAGGAGTTCGCCCCGATAGTTGTGGTCACCGCGCAGCACCGCGAGATGCTCGACCAGGTGCTTCGGCTGTTTGACATCAGGCCCGATCGCGACCTCGACATCATGCTGCCGGAGCAGTCCCTTTTTGACATCAGCACACGGGCCCTGGCAGGGCTTGATCCGGTCCTCGCGGAGTTTCAACCGGCGATGGTGCTGGTCCAGGGCGACGCCTCCTCGACGATGCTGGGGGCGATGGCGGCGTTCTACCATCGTATCCCGGTCGGACACGTTGAGGCCGGCCTGCGCACCGGGGACAAGTACCAGCCGTTTCCCGAGGAGATGAACCGCCGCCTGACCTCCGTGATCGCCGACCTGCACTTCGCGCCCACCGCACAGGCCCGGGCTCACCTCCTGCGGGAAGGGATCCCCGCGGACCGCGTCTGGATCACCGGCAACACGGTCATAGACGCGCTGGCGGAGATCGTCCGGCGCCCAGAGGCGGATCTGCCGCCTGGCCTACCTCGGCTGGATGGCCGGCGCATGCTTCTGGTCACCACGCACCGCCGCGAGAACTGGGGGGAGCCGCTCCGACAGGTCTACCTGGCGTTGCTCGACCTCCTGGAGCGCTTCCCCGACATCGTGGTTGTCTTCTCCGTGCACCGCAATCCCGCGGTGCGCCGCGCAGCCGAGGAGCTTCTGGGCGGGCACCCGAGGGCGCACCTGATCGAGCCTCCCGACTACGCCCCGTTCGTCCGGCTGATGGCGCGGGCCTACCTGATCCTCTCTGATTCGGGCGGCGTGCAGGAGGAAGCACCCTCGCTGGGCACGCCGGTGTTGGTGCTGCGCGAGGTCACCGAGCGTCCAGAGGGCATCCAGGCCGGAACCGTGGAACTGGTGGGCACCTCCCGAGAGCGGATAACGTCCCGCGCCGGCAGGTTGCTGGCCGACCCATCGGCGCGTGAGGCGATGGCCCAGGCGCGCAATCCGTACGGGGATGGGCGGGCGGCGTCGCGGATCGTGGATGCCCTCCGATACTGGTTCGGCCGGACCGCGCAACCGCCGGAAGAGTTCGCGGGGTGAACCCCGGGCGCGCGCACGCCGTATGTTATAATGAACCGCACGGATACCGTGCGATCGGCGCCGGCGGTCCGGGATTCGTGGCCGCACGGCCGAGGTGAGGGGCAGTGAAAACGCGCGCGCTCGCAGCGATCGGGCTGGCCGTCGGAATCGCGGTTCTGTGGGCTTCCATGTCGGCTCCCGCGGCCCCCAAGGCGCTGGTCGAGGTCAAGGCCACCCTGAGGGGAGAAGTCCTGGCCGAGGGGCTGGCCAAGGTAGGCGACGGCGTCAACGAAGGCGATCCGCTTGTGTTCGTGAAGACGCAGACCCGTCGGGATGTTGCGGCCAGGGCTACGGTGGACGGCCGCGTTGCGGAGATGCTCGTTGTATCTGGTACGGTCATTCGAGATCTCGGTACTGTTGTTGTCCGAATCGAACCCAAGTAGGCGGGGAGTCCACCCCGCCGAGAGAACACCGTGTACCGGAGACGGGGGGAGGGCCCCGTCGTTTCTGTTCTTGGCCGAGCCCGCAACAGGGGGTGTGCAGTGAGGAATCGGTTGAAGGCGCTGGTCGTAATGCTGGCCCTGGCGGTGCCCGCGGTGACGCTGCCCGTGGTCGGGGTTTCGGCGCAGACGCCGACGATCATGCCGCTGAACGAGATCAGGCCCGGGATGCAGGGTGTGGGCAAGACCGTGATCTACGGCCAGCGGGTCGAGGAGTTCCAGTTTGAGGTCATAGACATCATGCAGTCCGGCGGCGGACCAGTGGGCACGGACAAGCTGATCCTGTTCCGCATGTACGGACCGCTGGTAGAGAAGACCGGCGGTACCGCGGCCGGGATGAGCGGCAGCCCGATGTACATCAACGGCAGGTTGATCGGCGCGCTCAGCGCCGCCTTCTCATGGCAGGCGCCCAAGCGGGACATCGCGCTGGCCACCCCGATCGAGGAGATGCTCAAGGTCCTGGAACGGCGCCGTCCCAGCGGCCAGCGGCTACGCGTCTACCACGCCTCGCGCACGCTGACGATCGGCGGCCGCGCCGTGGACCGCGTGCTGGTCGCGCCCACGCCGGCGCTGGCGCGCCGTCTGGAGGCGGCAAGCCGTGATGGCGTGGCCGTGGCCACCCCCGCGGTGGCCACCTTCGCGCGGGGGCTGAGCCCTCGGGCCACCCGCATCCTGTCGGAGCTGATCCAGCCGATGGGTCACGAGATCCTCCAGGGCCACGGCGGTCGCGGCGATTTCACGGCCGCGCCGATCGTGCCGGGCAGCTCCGTTGGGATCCAGCAGATACGCGGGGACATTGACTTTGGTGGCATCTGCACCGTCACCGCGCGCATCGGCAACCGCGTGCTGGTCTGCGGGCATCCCTGGGACAACCTGGGCGACGTCGAGTACGTCCTCACGGCGTCGGAGATTCTGATGGTCCTGCGCGCCCTGCCGCGTCCGTTCAAGGTTGGGAACCTGGGAGCGATGATCGGGCTCATTGATCAGGACCGGGGCGGCGCAATCGCCGGCTCGCTCGGGCCGCTGCCGCGGCTGTTCAACCTGCGGGTGATCGTGACGGACGTGGACACCGGCGCGCGCGTCCAGCTCGGCGCGCAGATGATCCGGCGGCGCGACATGGCGCGGATGCTGGCCCCGCTGGTGGCGCTCTCCGCCACCGAGAGGGCGCGGAACCAGGCCGGCGGTGAGGGGACCGCGACCGTCAAGCTGACGCTGAGGGCCAAGGGCCTGCCCTCGGCCATCGTCCGGGAGAACATGTTCTACAGCACCCGCGACGTGGCCGTGGCCTCGGTGCTCGACATAGTGGACGCGATGGAGCTGGCGTTCTACAACGATCTGCGCAAATTGGATCCGTATGATCTCACCGTGGAGACGTCGCTCACCCGCAGGCGCGTAACCGCCTCGATCGTGGAGGCCGAGGTCGCCTCCCGTGAGGTCAGCCCCGGAGGCACGCTGCAGGTTCGCGTGGTCCTCCAGCCCTACCTGGTCGAGCGCCGCGTGACGCGATTCATCGAGGTTTCGATCCCGCGCGACTTCCCGCGGGGGCCGGCGGTGGTCGTCGTGCGATCGGCCGGCATGGATTCCGCGAGGGTCCCGGTGGAAGTCCAGCTGGGACAGGCGCTTGGCGCCGAGCCCGAGCCCTGGGGCGTGGACAGTTTGGAGGACGCGCTCAGGTTCTTCGAGAGCTTCGGGAAGAACACCGACATCCTGGTCCGGGTTCTGCCGTATGGGCTGCCGGCCACCCAGGCCGAGTTCACCCGTTTTGACGTGCCCGCGGCCCGGTTCATCAGGACTGACTGGGTGATCCAGGGGTCCGAGCGGATACCGATCCTCATCCGCTGACATGCGGGCCCCCGGGCGTAAGAGCCGTTCTGCCTCCCTGGTCGCGGCGCTGGTGGCGGTCGTGGTCGTCTGTGGCGCCGCGGCATGGGCACTGGAAGCCCTGCGGCACCGGGCGCGGGAGGTGGCGGTTGCGGCCCTCGGCGCAGGCCTGGGAAGCGATGTCGCGATCGGGCACATCCATGGTGACCCCTGGCGCGGCATCGTGCTGGAGGAGGTCAGCCTGCCTGGGTCGCCGGATTCCGGGCGTCCGCTGCTCACCACGCGCAGGGTAACGCTTACCTTCGACACGCGGACCCTGGCGCGCGCCCTGGTACTCCGGAGGGGAATCGCGCACAGCGTCGTGCGGGTAGTCCTGGAGGAGCCTTCCCTGGCTCTCGAGCGCGACGCTTCGGGAGCATGGAACGTCCCGCCTGCTCTTGGGCGCATCGCCGGTCCACCGGGCGCGGCTGGGTTTGTGGGGCGGGTGATCGTGCGCGGTGGGACGGCGGAGTTCGTGGATCGCCGCCGGATGGCGCCGCAGGTCTTCAAGACCCGGATGGCGGCCGTGGATGGACACGCGGATTTCGCCCTGGCGCCCCGTATCGCGCTGCGGGCGTCGTTCGAGGAAGAGCGAGAAGGCCATCGGTCCCCAGGAAGGGTGCAGGGCACCTATACCGCGACCACGCGCACGCTCGATCTGGATCTGGAGGCCTCCGGAGGGGATGCGGGCGCATGGGGACCCTACTTGATTCCGGGGCAGGGCATCCGCATCACGGGCGGGCGATTCGGCGGGTCGCTGCACCTGCTTTGGACGCGGACGGGCGGCCGATCGTTCACCGACTACTATGGCCGCATCACGCTGCGCGACGGGCGGGCCGCAGTGCCCTCGCGGAG
>JBKJJG010000229.1:0-3935 GCA_046598155.1 bacterium
CGGACCCTCGAGGAGATCAACCCCGGAATCACCGTGGTGACGTTCCCGACGGTGCTCTCCTCGGCCAACGCCATCGAGATCATGGGCCAGTTTGACGTCGTGGTCAACGGCAGCGACAACTTCCCCACGCGCTACCTTGTCAACGATGCGTGCGTGCTGCTCCGCAGGCCGCTGGTGGACGCCAGCGTCCTACGGTGGGAAGGCCAGGCGACGGTCTACCTGCCTGGGCGCGGCTGCTACCGCTGCCTGTTCCCCTCCCCGCCTCCTCCGGGCGCGGTGCCCTCTTGTGCCGAGGCCGGCGTTATCGGCGCGGTGGCCGGACACATGGGCACCATCCAGGCCATCGAGACGGTGAAGCTGCTGCTCGGTGCGGGTGAGAGCCTGGCCAACCGCCTGCTGCTGGTGGACGCGCTTTCCGGGGAGACGCGCGCCGTCCGATGGAACCGGAACCCGGAATGCCCGATCTGCGGAGATCACCCGACGATCACCGCGCTGATTGAGTACGAGGAGTTCTGCGGCCTGCCGGGTCGGCCGAACGCGCCGGCCACAGCCGGTGCTCCTGATCCGGTCGCAGAGCCGGTCCCAGAGGTTGATCCGCACGAGGCCGCCCTGATGCTCGAGCAGGGAGCCCAGTTGATAGACGTGCGCGAGCCCTGGGAATGGGCTGCTTCCCGCATACCCGGCGCCAGGCTCATCCCGGTGGCAGAGGTGTCCAGGCGGGCATCTGAGATTGACCCGAACCGGCCCGTGATCGTGCTGTGCGCGGTCGGGGGCCGCAGCGCGGGGGTGGTCGAGGTGCTCCGCAAGGCAGGGTATACCCGGGTCCATAACCTGGCAGGCGGGATCATCGCTTGGACGAATCTCGGCCTGCCCACCGAGTCCGGCCCAGGGCAAGGATAGCCCGGGCCGAGGGCGACTGCACCATGCGACAGGCGATCCTGCGCGCTCCGCGCGTTCTTGACCTGGCAGAAACGGCCGTGCCATCGCCCGGCCCGGGCGAGGTGGTCGTGCGGATTCGAGCGGCGCTGACCTGCGGCACCGACCTCAAGACCTACAGGCGCGGCCATCCCCGGGTTGCCTTCGGCCCCTTTGGCCACGAGGCGGCAGGGGACATCGCCGCCATGGGTGAGGGCGTCGAGGGGTTCTCGGTAGGGCAGCCGGTGGCGTTCGTGCACACAGCGGGGTGCGGGCGGTGCGAGCCCTGCCGGCGCGGGCGCGAGAACTTGTGCGCCACCCTCTTCGATGAGATCGCGCTTGGTGCCTACGGTGATTTCCTGCGTCTGCCGGCGCGCATCGTACGCCGGCACCTCTTCCCAAAGCCACAGGGCCTGTCTTACATTGAGGCGGCGTTCCTCGAGCCGATGGCCTGCGTGGTCCATGCCTGGGAGCGGCTGGGCCAGGCCGCCGGTGCGCGGGTGGCGGTGATTGGCCTGGGACCGATCGGTCTATTGCACATCCATGAGGCGCGGCGCCGCGGGCATGAGGTGATCGCGATTGGACGCAGGAGGGCAGGGCTGGCGCTGGCCGAGCGGGCAGGGGCCGGCCATACGCTGGATTCCTCCACGACCGACGTTGGTCAGGCGCTGCGCGCCCTCACGGGCGGAGGACCTGACCTGATAATCGAGTGCACCGGCTCTCCCGAGGTCTGGAATGCGGCGCCTGACTGGTCCGCGCCTGGAGGCCGCGTGCTGCTGTTCGGCGGGCTTCCGGGCGACAGCCGGGTAGAGTTCGATGCCACTCGCCTCCACTACGGCGAGGTAGATCTCATCAGTGCATTCCACTACCGTACCGCGGACGTCCGGCAGGCGCTTGATCTCCTGGCCACCGGCGCGATGAGGCCCTATGACATGATCACCGGGACCCGACCCCTGGGCGCTATCGGCGAGGTCTTTAGAGACCTGGACCGCGGAATCGGGACCAAGTACGCGGTTCTGCCCGAGGGCGAGGCGTGACGATGGCACTTCCGGCGACCGCGCTCGCCGCGGTCTTTCACGGACCCGGGGATCTGCGGTTGGAGGAGGTGGCGGTTCCGCTACCCGGCCCCGGCGAGTTGTTGATCCGCATCACCGCGTGCGGGCTCTGTACCGGCGAGATCATGGACTGGTACATCGCCCGCAAGGCTCCGGTGCCTCTGGGCCACGAGCCGGTGGGCGTGGTGGTTGAAGCCGGGCCTGGAACGGTGTTTCGCCCTGGCGAGCGGGTCTTCGTCCACCACCACGCACCCTGCATGTCCTGCCGCGCCTGCCGCCGCGGGGATCACGTGCACTGCCCGGCCTGGGCGCCACGGCGTCTGATACCCGGCGGCCTAGCAACGTTTGCGCTGGCTCAGGCCCCCGCGGTCGCCGTCGACACCCTTCGACTACCGCCGGAACTGTCCGACGAAGCCGCCACATTCGTAGAGCCCTTGGCCTGCGTGGTCAAGTCCATACGCCGCGCCAGGATCCGGGATGGCGATCGCATCCTCGTGATTGGGATGGGCGTGATGGGTCTTCTGCACCTGCTGGCCCTGCGCGCGATCGCCACGCCCTCTGTGCTTATCGGCGCCGACCTGCATCCGGCGCGCGCGGCGATCGCGGCCCACTACGCCGACGTGGTGGCCGACACCTCACGACAGTCCCTGAGCGAGGTGGTGCGCGATGCAACCGGCGGCGAGGGCGCAGACGTGGCGATAGTCGGCCCCGGCACGGTTGAGGCGTTGGAGGCCGGATGCAGCAACCTGGCAGCCGGAGGGACTCTCGTGGTCTTCGCTCCCACGCCGCCCGAGGCACGATGGCCGCTGCCGGTGCACGACATCTACTTCAAGGAGATTACCATCACGCCGGCCTATTCCGCGGGCCCGGAGGAGACGCGCGAGGCCCTGCGCCTGCTCGCCGCTGGGCTACAGGTTGAACCTCTTGTGACGCACCGCCTCCCGCTTTCGGAGGCGGCGAAAGGGTACCTCCTGCTGCGGGAGGCCGGAGCTGCCCTCAAGGTGGTGGTGCGGCCGTGAAGCCCATAGTCGCGCGTTTCGACCCTGCGCGGTTTCGTTGGAAGGGGTTTCCCTCGATCCCCTACAAGGACACCGCCCGTGGACCGCTGGCCTGGCGCGGGGTCGAGCGGTTTGTGCTGGTAGGCGGGCGGGACGAGCCCACGGCGTTCCAACTGCGGTACTTTGAGATCGCTCCAGGCGGTTACTCGTCGCTGGAGCAACACCGTCACGCGCACGCGGTGCTCGTTCTGCGCGGCCGGGGCCGGGTACGTATCGGCGGCACGGAGCACAGGGTCGGGACCATGGACTTCATACTCATACCTCCAGGGACACCCCACCAGTTCCGCGCGGGTAAAGAACCCTTTGGGTTCCTCTGTCCGGTAGATGCGGTACGCGATCGGCCCAGGCCGGCGCGGGCACCACTCCCGAAGGCGGCGGCTGCGAAGCGCGTTCCACGACGCCTTGCACGGCCGGCCGCGCGCCGCTATGATTGAAGAGTACATTCGTCAACAATGCCGGCGGAGGCAGTCATGACAGACCAAGCGAACACTGAGCAGTCCGACCAGAGCCTGCAGGGCAGGGTGGAGCGGGTGCTTGATACGATCCGGCCCTACATCCAGGGTGACGGCGGCGACATTGAGCTGGTGGGCGTGACCGACGGCGTCGTGCAGGTTCGCCTGGTGGGCGCGTGCGTGGGGTGCATGCACGCGATGATGACGCTGCAGTCAGGGATCGAGCGGATGGTGAAGCAGGAGATCCCAGAGATCCGTGGGGTGGAAGCGGTTCCCTTCTAGCCGGTCTTCGGATTGCTCGAACGGGCCCCCCATGGCAGGCATGCGGGGGTCTTTTTCTGCGGGAACAGGTGGGGAATCGTGACGACGCCCTGGACGCAGGTTCTCAGGAAGATAGACGACTGGCGGTGGGAGCTCCCGGTCGTCTATCTTCCTGAGAACCTGCGTCCAGGGCG
>JBKJJG010000044.1:0-6154 GCA_046598155.1 bacterium
CCCGGCCAGCGCGGTGGCGATGCCCGAGAGCAGGTTGGCGCCGGCGCGGTTGTGCACAACCGCAAGCCCGGCGGCCTCCAGGATCCCGGCCAGAGACCGAGCAGTGGTCGTTTTTCCGTTGGTGCCCGAGACCAGTACCACACCGCGCGCCAGTCGCGACGAGAGGCGGGCAACCAGGCCGGGCGAGATCACCGCAGCGATCCGGCCGGGCAGCGTGGTCCCGCCTCCCAACCGCGTCAGACGGCTCAGTGATGCGGCGAGTCGGGCGGCGGCGATCGCCGCGGCCTCACGCATGCGGCCCCAGGCCCGCGCCGGCCCCGTCGGTGCCGGCTACACCCCGGCGGCTAGAAGCGGCGAGCACCCAGGTAGCGTGGGCCGTAGTAGCGGTGCACCATCGGCGTGATGGTGACGCGGCCGGAGCCCGAGGAAGAATGGACGAACCGGCCATCGCCCAGGTAGACGCCGGCGTGCGACGGCCCGGGCCGCAGTGTCTGGAAGAAAACGATATCACCGGTTTGAATCTGATCACGCGGCACCGGCACCCCGGCCTTGAACATCGAGAACGTGGTACGCGGCAACGCAACCCCGTTCCGTCCAAACACATAGTACAGGAACCCCGAGCAGTCGAAGCCCGAGGGGCTGATGCCTCCCCACCGGTACCGAACGCCCACGTGGCGAGTGGCGAGCTCTATCAGCGCCGAGGCCCAGCGCTGCCCGCGTGAGGGCAGCGCTGCCAGACGCGCAGGGCGCGCCGCAGTGCCGGCCTGCGCCTCCGCTCCTCGGACCGCGGCGGCAGGGACCGCCGGCACCTTGAGCCGCTGCCCGATCTGAAGTGTGGCCTCGAGCACGATGCCGTTCATCGCCGCCAGGCGCTCGGGGGTGGTCCGGTGGCGTCGGGCCAGACTCCAGAGCGTGTCGCCCGCTCGGATGCGGTAGACCATAACGGCGGACGGCCGTACGGTGGCGCCCGGCTGGGCCCGACGCGCACCCTGTGCTGCCGCTGCTGGGGCGGTGCGCGCCTCACCCTGCGCCGCCGTTGCTGGGGCGGCGGCGGTCACGATCACAATCATGGCGACGGCCGATATGGCCGCCCGGACATAGCGCACGCACGCCTCCCCCTGGGCAGTTGCGGCCCTCTTGATGAAGCCCTGCCTCTCTTCGCCTGGCAGGCGCGCCTTCCTCCCCGGGTCAGGCGTGCGCATCACATCGCGCGCAACCGCTGGATGCGATCTTCGACCGGGGGATGCGTGTTGAACAGGCCGTTGGCCCACCCGCCCCACTCGCGCAGCGGGTTGATGATGTAGAGGTGCGCGGTGGCCTTGTTGGCCGCCTCCAGGGGCTCGGGATCGGCGCTGATCTTCTCCAGCGCGCCGGCCAGGCCCTCAGGATAGCGCGTCAGCATCGCGCCCGAGGCATCGGCCAGGTACTCGCGGCGGCGTGAGATCGCCAGGCGCATCAACTGGGCAAGCAGCGGCGCGAGCACCGCCAGCAGGATGCCCGCCAGGACGAGCGCTCCTTGGGCACTCCCGCCTTCCCGGCTGCCGCGCCGGCGGCCCCAGCGCATGCTGCGGAGCAGCCAGTCGCTCATCAACGCCACCAGGCCGACCAGGACCGCGGCGATCGTGGCCAGCCGGATGTCGTAGTTCTGGACGTGCGCCATCTCGTGCGCCAGCACGCCCTCCAGCTCGAGCCGGTCGAGCTTGTCGAGCAGGCCGGTGGTGACCACGATCACGGCGTGCCGGGGATCACGGCCCGTGGCGAAGGCGTTGGGCGCGGAGTCCTCGATCAGGTACAGTCGCGGTACGGGGATGCCCGCGGCGATGGCGAGGCCTTCGGTCGTGTTGTACAGGTACTGGTACCGCTCGCGCGGCGCCTCCCGGGCGCCGCTGATGGAAAGCACGATCCGGTCGCTGTAGTAGTAACTGCCCCAGGCGCCCGCGACGGCCAGGACCGCTGCCACCGCGGCGCCCGCGTACCCGAACCCGGTCAGCTCCCCGAACAGGTACCCAAGCGCCACCACGACCAGGACAAACCCCGCAAAGAGCAGCCAGGTCCGGCGGAGGTTTCCCTCTATGGCCTCGTACATTCTGGTCCTTTCGCGGGCGCAGCCCGGCGCGCGCCGTCTAGAATGCCACCTTGACCGGCTGCCGCGCCGCTTCCTCCATCTCGAAGTACTCGCGCGGACCGAAGCCCAACGGACCGGCGAGAAGCACAGCGGGAAACGCCTGGCGGGCGTTGCTGTACCGCAGCACGGTGTCGTTGTAGAACTGGCGGGAGAAGGCGATCTTGCTCTCCGTGCCGCTCAGCTCTTCCTGGAGCTGCATGAAGTTCTCGCTGGCGCGGAGCTGCGGGTAGTTCTCGGCGACCGCAAAGAGGCTGCGCAGAGCCTGGGTCAACATGTTCTCCGCCTGCCCCTGTTCGCCCACGTTTCCCGCGGCGATGGCCCGGGAACGCGCCTCGGTCACGCGCTCGAACACCTCGCGCTCGTGGGTCGCGTACCCTTTCACGGCCTCCACCAGGTTGGGGATCAGGTCGTAGCGCCGGCGGAGCTGCACGTCAATCTGAGACCAGGCGTTGTCAATCCGGTTGCGGAAGACCACCAGCCGGTTGTAGAGCAACACGACATACAGCGCGAGCAGTGCCAGAATCCCGACGACGTATATCACGCGCCCACCTCCTCACCGGCCGCTACTGGGCCGTTGTGCGAGAGGGCTTCGGCGCGCCGGCACGAATCACCTAGCGGGTGCCGCCCCGCAGAGGGCGGCGGCCAACCGTTTCCTACAGGAGGGGTCCCGATGCGAGCATTCGTAATCGGCATCATCGCCGCCGCCGTGATCGTGGGGCAAGCGCCGGCCTTCTCGCAGGTATCGCTGCTGTTCCCCCACGGCGTGGCCTCTGGGGACGTCCGCGAGGCGTCCGCCGTGCTGTGGACGCGCCCCAGCCGGAGCGCTCCGGTCACCGTTGAGGTGTCGGCGGATCCGCAGTTCGTATCGCTCGTCTTCCAGCGCACCGTGACGCCGAACCCAGAGCGGGACCTCACGGTGAAGGTCCTGGCATCAGGGCTAACACCGGCCACCCGGTACCAATACCGCTTCCGCGCCGGAAGCGGAGCCTACTCTCAGCAGGGGGCTTTCGTAACCCCTCCGGCAGCGGACGCCTCTGCCGACCTGACCTTCGCGTACTCGGCGTGCTCCGACGGCGGGCACGTGGGCGGCGTCCCGGCGCTCTCGATGGGCCTGCTGGACGCCGTGGTCGCCGATCGGCCCGACTTCTTCGCCCACCTGGGCGACAACATGTACCCGGACTCGTCACTCGTGCCGAATCCCGTCTTCACGCTGGAGGCCTACCGCGGGAAGTACAAGGAGATCCGGTCCATCGCCACGTTCCGCAACTTCATGGCCAGCACCTCAATGATCACAACCTGGGACGATCATGAGGTCGAGAACGACTACGACCGGGAGACGGTGGACGCCCGGAGATGGGCAGAAGGGCACCGCGCGTTCATGGAGTACTCGCCGATCGCCGAGCAGCCCGGCGGTCGGATCTACCGCAAGTTCCGCTGGGGACGCGAGGTCGAGCTGTTCGTGCTCGACGGGCGGTCCTACCGGAGCCGGCACGTGAGCAAGACCGCGGCCTGCGACAACCCGCCTGGCGGAAGGGTACCCGACCTGGCGCCGACTCTACCGCCTCCGATTCGGGCGGCCTTCGCACCCCTCGTCCCCCAGATGCGCTTGCCTGTGCCCCCTGGGTGCCTGGAGGCACTCGCAGATCCCAACCGCACGATGCTGGGGCTCGGCCAGAAACTCTGGTTGAAGCGCGAGCTGACCCGCAGCACCGCCACCTGGAAGCTGATCTTGAACCAGACGCCGATCCAGGAGTTCTTTGCAAACCCCTATGACAGGTGGGAGGGCTACGCGGCCGAACGCGCCGAGATACTCACGTTCATCCGCGCCAGCGGCATCAAGAACGTGGTGTGGCTCACCGGTGACACTCACGCGACGTTCGTCAACGACGTGCGCCTGTCCACTTTCTCCCCGCCGTTCGAGACCACCGGCATGAAGGAAGTCGTAACCGGCCCCATCGCTGCCACGCCCTTTGCCGAGTCGGTCGCCGGCATAGCCGGGCGGGCGGTCGTTCCTGCGCTGCTGGCGTTCCTGACCGCCCCAGTCCCGCAGGGCGTCGGCATGAGCTGCGCGGTCATGGACCGCTACACCTACGCCAAGGTGGAAGTGAACAGCCGGGCGCGCACTGTGACCATCACGCCGAAGGACGCGGCGGGCCGACCGATCTGCCGGACGCCGCTCGTGATCACGGCGGTACCCTAGGGAGTTTGTTATAATGACGGCGGAGGGGCGCCACTCGGCGCCCCTGCGGAAGGGAGAGTTTGGCGTGCGGCTCATGAAAGTTCGGCGGGTCGCCCTCGACCAGCAGAACAACCCCCTTGTGCTGCTGGTTGACCAGGACGAGACGATCGCGCTGCCCATCTGGATCGGACAGGCAGAAGCGATGGCGATCGCCATGCGGCTCCAGAACGTCCAGCCGCCCCGTCCCATGACGCACGATCTGCTCTCAACGGTGCTCGAGCAGCTCTCCGCAACGGTGACGCGCGTCGTCGTGAGCGACGTTCGCGATGCTACCTACTTCGCCGAGATCCACCTGGCGCGCGACGGCCAGGCGCTGGTAGTTGACTCCCGCCCCAGCGACGCCATCGCGATCGCCCTACGAACGGACGCCCCGATCTTCATCGAGGAGAAGGTGGCGTTGCAGGGCATCCCACTGCGGAAGTCCACGGAGGGAGGGGAACATCCGGAGGCGCTGAGCGACGAGATGGATCCTCAAGAGTTCCGGAAGTTCCTCGAACGGGTCAAGCCCGGAGACTTCAAGGGCCCGGTGCACTAAGTAGTTCCTCCAAGAACGGCGACCCCAACCCGGCTGGCGATCGCAGGAGATGGTGCAACCGCCCTCGCCGAGTATAATGACCCCGGGGCGGGATCGCCCGTTGCGAATGCCCGCGGGAGGCCCGGAGATGGACAGCACGCGGACACGACGGTTGACCGCGATCATCGAGCGCGAGGACGATGGATATGTAGCTCTGTGTCCCGAGCTCGATATTGCCAGCCAGGGAGCTACCGTCGAGGAGGCACGCCGCAACCTCGTCGAAGCTCTGGAGTTGTTCCTCGAGACCGCCGATCGGTCCGAAATTGAGGGCAGGCTGCGCGGGGAGATCTTTGTGACCCAACTTGAGGTCAACGTTACCGTAACTGTCCCGGTTCCCGACCATCCCGAGCTCCGCATCGGGACTCTCCAGTCCATCATCCGCCAGTCCGGCCTGCCACGCGCCACCTTTGAGGCCCCCTAGCAGAGGATCAGCGCGACGCTGATACGCTGCGGCCGGCAGCCGCCTCGGCGAGCGACCGCGCCGGCAGTCTCAGCTTCGCGGCCGCGGCCGCGTCAACCCACCAGGTCACCCCTCCGTTGATCGGGCGCACACCAGCCGCCGGGCACCGCTGCGGCGTAGGTGATCCAACGAGCACGCTGCGCAGAGCGGAGGCCCTCTCTGCTCCAGAGACCAGGAACCAGACCATTCGCGCGCGGTTGATCACGGGCAAGGTGAGCGTCAACCGCCGCGACGGTTTGACCGGCGCCCGGACGGCCATGACCCATCGTTCCTTCTCCGCGACTGCCCGAGAACCAGGGAAGAGGGAAGCGGTGTGCCCGTCACTCCCCAGGCCCAGCAGCGCCACATCGAAGCGCGGCCAGGGCCCGGAGAAGTGCGCCCGCAGAATCTGAGCATAGGCCTCCGCGGCGTCTTCCGGATCAGGGAGATCGGTGGGCATGGGGTGGACGTTCTGCGGCGGGAGCGGCACGTGGTTCAGCAGCGCCTCCCGCGCAAGGCGGTAGTTGCTGCGCGGATCGTCCGCGGGCACGTAGCGCTCGTCGCCCCAGAAGAAATGCACCCGGTCCCAGGGGATCTCGTCCCGGAAATCGGTCGCCAGAGCGCGGTACAATTCGCGCGGCGTCCTGCCGCCAGAAAGGGCGATGGAGCAGCGGGGGCGGACCGCCAGGGCAGACGCGATCCTGTCACGCAACTCGCGGGCCGCCGCGCGGCTAAGGGACGCTACGTCCGGGAACGGGCGCACGGCAGGGGTCAGCT
>JBKJJG010000152.1:0-3230 GCA_046598155.1 bacterium
ATTGAGGTGGAAGGCCTTTGCAGACGGTACGGCCGGGTTGTGGCCCTGGACGGCCTAAACCTGGAAGTTGGAACAGGTGAGGTGTTCGGGCTCCTGGGGCGCAACGGCGCGGGCAAGACCACCACGATCGAGACCCTGGTCGGGTTGCAGCGACCCGATGCTGGCCGGACTCGCGTGCTGGGGCTCGATCCCCAGAGGCAGGGGCTGCGGCTGAAGCAGCGCATCGGTGTGCAGTTGCAGGAGGCGGTCTTCCACCCCTATCTGAAGCTGGGTGAGGCGCTGGAGTTCCTCGGCGGCTTCTACCCGCGGCGAGCCGAGACGCGGCGGTTGCTGGCCAGAACCGGGCTGACCGACCAGGCCGGGGTGATGTACGGTCAACTCTCGGGTGGCCAGAGACGCCGGTTTCTGCTGGCGCTCGCCCTGGTCGGCGAGCCCGAGCTCCTGATTCTGGACGAACCCACGGCAGGGCTCGATGCCCACGCGCGCCAGGACCTGTGGGCGCTCATTCGGGAGGCCCGGGCCGAAGGCCGCACGGTGCTCCTGGCCACGCACTACCTGGAGGAGGCCGAGAGCCTGTGCGATCGGGTGGCCATCATTCACCACGGCAGACTTCTGGCGCAGGGCGCTCCGTCAGATGTGGTGGGTGGGGGCCACGCCAGCCTCGAAGCGGCCTTTCTGGCGCTGACCCGCGATACGGCGCCACCAGGGGGCCTGCAATGAAGGGCCTGTGGCGTCTCACCTTGATGGAAGCCAGGCTGTTCTGGCGTACGCCGCAGGCCGTGTTCTGGACGTTCTTCTTCCCAGCTTTCCTGCTGGTGCTGCTGGGCAGCGTGTTCGCGCGGCAGCCCGGGCAGATGGCCTTTCTCATCCCGGGAATCCTCGGAATGGTGCTGGCTTCCACCGCGTACTATAGCATCGGCGTGGTTGTGACCTACTACCGAAGCACCGGTTTCCTGAAGCGGCTGGCCCTGATTCCCATCCCGGCGTGGCAGTTCGTTCTGGCGCAGATGCTCGTGCGCGGCGCGGTCGTGCTCGCGGTGGGCGCCGTGCTCCTGGCGATAGGCGCTGGGCTCTTCCAAGTCCGCCTGTCCGCGCAGCCGATCACGCTCACGGCGGTCATGGGGGTGGGTACGCCGGCGTTCCTGGCCACCGGATTCGCGGTAGGAGTCCTGGCCCGCTCCGTCGAGAGCGCCAACTCCATTGCCGCCTTCATGTTTTTTCCAATGACCTTCCTGAGCGGCGCGTACTTCCCGGTGGAGATGTTGCCGGGCGCGCTGCAGCCCCTCTCCGCCGTGCTGCCCCTGACGTACTTCCTGCGGGGACTCAGAACGGCCGCCAGGGGAGGGGGGCCCGCGTCGGTGGCCACGGAACTGGCCGTGCTGGCAATCTGGGGAGCAGTTGGGGCGGTTGTGTCCGTGCGGCGGTTCAGGTGGACGATCTGATCCAGGCACGGCCTCGCCTGCGCCCAGGCGTGCACCTTGTGAGGGAGGATGGGGGGCAGCGCAGCGGCCGCTGGATCGTCCGCGCCCCTGAGGGCCGCTGCTTCCTGACCGGCGAACCCGAAGCAGCGCTCCTGGTCCTGATGGACGGCACCCGCGGGTGGGAGGAGCTGTCAAGGGCCGCGGCCGTGGAGGCGCCGGGCCTAGACACCGCTGGCGCCGTTGAGTTCGCGCGCCGCCTGGCCAGCGCAGGCCTGCTGGCAGACGATGGAGAATCGCCGGGATCGCATCTGTCCTTCTCGGCGCGTCTGGTGATCGCCGACCCCAGTCCGCTGCTCCTGCCGCTCTGCCGGCTCCTGCGCCGGGTGCCGCCGCGGGCAGGTGCGGTCGGGCTGGCGGCGCTGTTCATCCCCGGCGCCGCAGGGATTGCGGCGTGGGGCGATCGCGTTCTGGCCGTGTACGCTGGCTTGAACGCGGAGCGCCTGGTGGCGCTGGCAGCCCTGGTCTGGTTCCTCGGATTGGGGCACGAGGCGGCCCACGCTCTGACTGCGCTGATGGCGGGCAGCCGGGCGACCGCGTTGGGCATGGCGGTTGCCCCTTGGCGCGTGACCTTCTTCGCAGAACTCCCTGGCCTGGCGCTTCTCCCCGGCCGTGCGCGGGTTTGGATCGCTGCCTCCGGTCCGCTCTGGGACGCCACCGTGGGTGTAGCAGCCCTGCTGTTGGGGCAGATCTGGCCGTCGCGCGGGGAGGCCGCGGCGGCAGTTGCAGCCGCAGCGTTCCTCCGCGCCGCCTGGAACCTTTTACCGATGCCCCAAACCGATGGGGCCTACCTGCTCACCCAGCTCGTCCGCGCTCTCCGTCCTGCGCCGGGATCAGCGGTGGATCGCCGGTAGGCGGTGGACCGCGGTCAGGCCCGGGGGCGCCGCCAGCACGATTGGGATCGCGTTCACCGTGACCGCGCAAGTTGCGACGTCACCGTGGATGCCGCCTGCCACGGTCAGGGTAATGGGGGGCTCGCCCTCGATCGTCACGGCATCCCGCGGGTTCTGGGCGCCCACGGCCATCGTCAGGTCTAGCGAGATGACCGCTTCCTGACCGCGCAGCCCGCTCGCAATCTGGTGCAGGCCGCGCACCGTGGCCCCCTCCATGACCGGCTCGATCATCTCGTTGATCGAGTCGAGCGGCCATGCCAGGGCTTCGGCGATCATGGCCACGGACTCGGCCAGGCCCACGTGCCCTATTCGACCTTCCGCGACGCCCTGCTCGAAGGCGGCCCGGTCGAGACCGTCACCCACCTTGCGCTGGAGGGGCTTGCGGCGGAGCCCGGCGTCCACCACCCGCGTGACGCGGATGGCGCGAACCGTCCGGCAGGGTGCTGTCAGCACGATGGGCAGGAGGTCCATTACGAATCCAGGATTGACGCCCACGCCCACCACGGTGACGCCGTGGGCTTTCGCGGCCTCGTCGAGCCGCCTGGCTTCGGCGGCATGCTGGTGCCAGGGAAACGCCAGCTCCTCACAGGTGGAAACCACGCAGGCGCCTGCCTCGATGCACGCCAGCAGTTGGGGCATGACCTGGGGCATGTGCGATTGGGTGGAGTGCAGGACCACCTGGGGCCTGAGGACAAGGGCCTCGGCGGCGTCCGCCGTGACCTTTACCCCGAGTTCCGCTCGCCCCAGCAGGGCGCCAAGGTCGTGCCCTGCCTTGTCGGGAGAGATGTCAACCGCCGAGACGATCCGGTACCCGCGGTCGAGCGCCAGACCCGCGATGCCGGCTCCTATGGGACCTAGC
>JBKJJG010000115.1:0-4470 GCA_046598155.1 bacterium
CATGGCGCAGGTCCAGTATCTGCCGCCACCTGAGGTCGAGGTGACGGCCGGGTGGTCGGTCATCCGCTTCCACGGCCGCAACCCGGCGCTGGTGGAGCGTAGGGTCTCCACAGACCGGGCATACGACTACCTCTACTCCCAGGAGGAACTGGAGGAGTGGGCCGCAACCGTACGCACGCTGGCGCCCCGCGTCGGCTCCCTCTATCTCATGTTCAACAACCACGCCCGCGGCCAGGCCGCGCAGAACGGCCGCGAGATGCAGGCGCTGCTGGCCGCCTCCCGCTGATACCGCCCGTTCAGCCGCCCGCCTGCATTCTGAGCTGCACCTCCTGTTCCAGTCGCGCCAGAGAGAATCCCAGCGGTCCCAGCAGCGTCTCTGTCGCCCGCATCAACTGCTCAGTGTAGTAATCCAGATCGCACGACCAGTCAGGTCCCAGCAGCCCCAGTGGTCGGACCCTGTCGTCGGGCAGGCGCGCGCCCGCGTCGGTGATGATGTACTGGATCCGCTCGCCTGGATGCAGCCGCACCCCGGCCCGGGCCATCTGCCGCGCGGCCACGGCCACCGCAGCGTTGCTCCGGTAGTCGCCCGGCGAGCGCGAGATGGTCGTCGTCACGGCAAGATCGGCGGCCTGGACCTCCCCGCCCCGCAGCCGGACCACGGCCTCGGCCAGGATGTCCAGTACCCGCGGGATCCGACGGCGCACCTCGGCCAGCGTCGTCGCACCGAAGAGCACATCGAGCATGCGCTGCTGCGTGCGTTCTACAATGGCCGGCACGTCGGACCGCCGCACCTCGATGCCGCGCACCTTCGTCGTGCCGTCATCGAATCGGCCCAGGTAGCGGTTGGGAACACCCAGGCCCGGGTGCGTGCGCGACGGCAGGAACGCGATCCAGTCGTAGATACCCTCGACGGAGATCGGCAGACCGGTTGCCTCCTCGATCGCCCGCGCGAGTGCGTCGTAATCGGCGTGCGTGGCGCCCGGCCTGTGCAGCCACATCGAGTCAACGAGCGCGTGCAGCATCCGGTAGCCGTGCGATTCGGCCAGGTCCTTCGCGCGCAGGAGCATCTCGCGGGAGAAGGCCGTGGTCGCCTCGTGGGCCTCGATGCGACCGAAGCGGGCGTTGCGATACCCGAGGAATCCGAATGAAGTCACCAAACACCACTTCAACGCCGTCTGCCGCTGCTGGTAGAGGGCGCGCGCCTCGCCGGACGTCTCCTGCTTCCTCCGCTTGTAGTACGCCCGCCGCCGGAGCAGCGGCTCCAGCACCTCCGGTAGCAGGCCCCTCCGGCGCCGGCACAGGCGCGCGCCGGTCTCTGGCACGCGCCGGTCTCTGGCACGCGCGGCGCGTCGGGGCAACAGGCGCAGTTGACCGTCTCGGGCGAGACGTTGAACCTCTCCATGATCGTGGGGTACATGGATGCGAAGTCCAGCTCGCCGACGCCCTCGAACACGCCCACGACCGGCTGGTAGGTGAGCCCGCCCTTGTCGGTGAGCAGAAGTTCCCCAGCCGACTTGAACCCCTCGGGCTCGCTCTTGTGCCAGGGGATCAGTACCCCCCGCCGGATCGCGCGGTGGAGCTGCATGGCGCTAATCGCCGTTCCGATCGAGGTCCGGGCGAGATACTGCACCGGCAGGCACGCCAGGCGCGCGATCTCCATCAGTCCGGCCAGTTCGGACTCGCGGTAGATGAACGAGTTGCGCAGGTCGAGGTGCCAGCGACCGTGGAGCATCTGCGCGCCCGCGGTGAATACGGTCTGGCCGTAGGTCACGTACGAGCGCGCGCGCCGGGTGTGTATCCCCTGGTGACGCTCGCGGTTCCACCGCAGCGGCACGCCGGCCCGCGCCGCGAGCGTTTGCAGTCGCGGCAGGAGGAACGCGTCGCCCCACTCGGTGAGCAGGACGTCGGGATCGTAGCGCTCGAGCAGGCGGTTGAGGCTGCCGACTAGATCTTCGGGGCGGTCGCCGCAGAGCACGACCGTCTCGCCGTCCACCGACGCCTCGATCTCGGTCCTCCGGCCGTGTGCCGGGTTGATTGGGTCGCCGTCCAGGCGCAGGCGCATCGTCACCAGCGGAGGAAGGGCGTACTCGAGGTCCTCCGGAGCGTCCAGCGGCTGGAAGTCTCGGACACCGACAACCGACCCTCCCGCTGCGACCGGCCCTCCCGCTATCCGGTACCGCCCCAGCGGGAACAGCCCGGTCTGGGCAAAGAACAGTTGGGGGATGCCGAGGTCGCAGTCGAACGGCGACAGGCCACTGATGCGGGCGACCGAGCGCACCGCGGCCGAGAAGGCAAGCGGCGAGCGGACGGCGATCTGCAGCACCGGCAGCGTCGCGCCGGAGAACAGCTCCTCCCGCGCGGTCATCGCGGCCGAGACCGCGATGCCCAGGGTAGCCAGGTGCGCCGGCAACCGGGCCAGAAGGCGCTCCGGACCTGCGGCGTAGAAGATCGGGGCAAACGGGACCGTCAGGCGGTGCGGGCGACCGTCCTCGCCTATCAGCCAAACTGCCATCCCATCCCCGGCGGGATAGGCGTCGAACAGCCAGCCGGTCAGCGCCATCTCACCCTGCCGTGGGATCGCCGGCCTCCAGGTCGTCCAGGCGGACGCGCAGCGCTTCCACCAGCTTCGCCGTCTCGATCAGCATGGCCAGCAAGACGACCTCGAACGGCACCGGATGCGACAGATAAGCGGCGGGCGCGGTGTGGTGGCGCGCGGCCGCGAAGAGCCGGTCGAGGATCACCCGGTCCTCCCTGCGCAGCGCCCGGCGGAACGGCGCGAAGTTCGCCTCCTCCTGGGCGACGATCTGCGTCATGGTGGGTACGGTGCGGCCCATCGCGGCCTCGCTCAGTACCAGCGCCGCGCGGCCAGCAGCGGCACCTCGGGCTTCTCCCCGGTGATCTCGATCCTTCCTTCGCGGGAGGCGACGCGCAGTACCCAGTCCGCCGCCGCGGCGAGCTGCGCCCCAAACCCTTCACGCCCGCGTACCGGCGGCTGGGGCGGTGTGGCCACCACCAGCGGGTACGGCTGCGCGGCCAGGCGGATTAGGGTCGCGATCACGCGCCGGAAGATCCGCCGGGCCTCGGTGGCGGAGAGGTCTTCATCGTGGAGGGGATCCAGCAGGCCGGCAAGCAGCACGCCGCAGGACCGGCGCGCCGCGGCGGCGCCCTCCAGCCGGTCAACGACCGCGGCTTCGAGCTGGTAGGCGGTGAAGACGCGGGAGATGAAGACGCTGGCCAGCAGGGCTTCGGGACGCTGCCCCATCCGGCGCGCCAGGCCGGAGAGCAGGTACGGGTCGAGCGCGTTGGCCCCATCTACGATCAGGAGCGGGCTGGAGGGAGCCGCTGCGCGCAGGCCGAGCAGCAGGCCTACCGTCAGGCAGGCTGGATCCCCGTGGACGAGAATCAGACCGGTGCCGGGAAAGGGTGTGAGCATCGGAGAGGGGCTCCACCCCGATTATACGAACATGTGTTCGTATGTCAATGCCGAACAGGAGCGGGGGTCAACGAACCACGGCAAATCTAAGGTACCACTCCCGCAGAGCTGGGTCCCGGTACTGAAATTCGCTGGTCAAAGCAAGCCCCACCTGCCCGCCGCCCAAGATCCCGGCCAGGACCCCGGGGCGCGCAGAAACGCCCGCCACCTGCGGCGACACGGTCAGGAAGAGTTCGTCCAGGACCTGCGCCTCGACCAGACGCCGGTTGGTGACCGGACCGCCCTCTGCCAGCACCCTTCCGAACCCACGGTCGGCCAGTAGCCCCAGAGTGGCCTCCAGATCTACCTCCCCGGACGCGGCGGCCGGGACCACCCATACCTCGGCGCCCGCCTCCTCAACCCGCCGGCGATCAGCCGCCCGCGACAGCTCGGTCGTGATCACGACCGACGCGGACTCCCGGTGCGAGAAAAAGCGCTTGCGCAGCACCGCGTCGGAGAACTCGGCCCGGCCAGAGACAACGAATGCCGCGGGATTGGCAGGCCGGCCCGCGGCCGCGCGCGCTGCCTGCAGGTGCGGGTGCGTGATGGCCACGATGTCGTTCTGCCGCAGCGTGCCCGCGCCGCAGAGCACCGCGTCGGCCCATCCGCGCAGCGTCCTGAAGAGGTAGTGATCCACCTCGGAGCCGATCTGCCAGGCCTTCCCGTCAATGGCCACCGCGCCGTCCAGAGTCTGGACCATGTTAAGGATGACATGGGGCCGGCCCGGGTCCGGCTGCGTCTCCAGATCGCGGTAGACCTCCTCGAGGGGTACCTCCCTGGGATGTGGCTCGCGCGCGTGGTAGGCCAGCGTTAGCGCGGCGGGCAAGGACACGGCGCTACCCCCTCTCGGGCTGACCGGCCCGTCCATGTCAGTAGTCAATCCGCGCGTCCGTCCGCAGCAGACGCTGCTGCACTTCGCGGACGAGGTCTGGCCGCTGCGCAAGCTGGTGCGGGGTCACGCCGCGCATGACCGCGACGGCCGCTGCCACGCCGACCCC
>JBKJJG010000156.1:0-2542 GCA_046598155.1 bacterium
GGAAGATGGCAGGATGTCTCCTGAGACCCTCAGGGTTGTCAGCCGCGAGTTGCTGCCCCTGGAGTTGTACGTGCGGATAATCAATGGGAGCGTCCGAAAGACACTGGGCGCGCTGGAGGGGCAATAGCGGTGAATCAGGCCGGCGACGCTTGCCACGCCCGCCAACCTACCGTACAGTTGAACCAGCAATGTCCGCCAGTGAACCCCTAAAGGAGACTGCAAACATGCCGGGTACGCCCGAGAACCTGAAGGAAGCATTTGCCGGTGAGAGCCAGGCGAACCAGAAGTATCGAGCGTTTGCCAAGAAAGCAGAGCAGGAGGGTTTCCCCAACGTTGCTCGGCTGTTCCGTACCGCGTCCGAGGCAGAGCGAATCCATGCCGAGGGGCACTTCACCGTACTGGGTGGGGTTGGATCAACTGCCGAGAACCTTGAGGCGGCCATCGAGGGCGAGACCTACGAATACACCAAGATGTACCCACCGATGCTTGAACTGGCTGAGACCGAGGGGCACCAGGCAAAGCGCATGTTCGCATACGCGTCCAAAGCGGAGGCGGTTCACGCCCGGCTCTACAACCTCGCCCTGGAGGCAATTCGCCGGGGTGAGGACCTGGCCGAGAGTTCGTTCTACTTGTGTCCCGTCTGCGGGCACATCGAGTTCGGCAGTCCCCCGGACTCCTGTCCCATTTGCGGAGCGAAGGCTGCGAGGTTCGTCCAGGTATAGACGAACCGGGTACGGTGGAGCAGAGAGAGGTGTTTGCCATTGGCGTGCTCGAACTAGTCGTTGTTTTCGCCATTTTCGGCGTGCTTGTTGCGCTCCCCCTGGCGCTCCTCGCGATACTTGATGTCGTCAGGAGTGACTTTCGCAGGGACTCTGACCGGGTCCTGTGGGCAATCATCGTCCTGTCTGTGCCGTTCATCGGCCCGATCCTCTATTTTCTGATTGGTCGCAAGCAGAAGCTCCACGCTGACCGGCCGGCCGCAGGGCCCGGCACACGATAGGAGGAACCGATGAAGACGCGAACCCTCGTTATCCTGCTCCTACTGATGTTCCTCTGGGCGGGGCCGGTAGTTCTCGGTCTCTACACCGATTGGCTCTGGTTCAAGGACCTGGACTTCGCGGGTGTCTTCCGGACCAGGTTTATTGCCCAGGCCACGCTATTCGTGCTGGGCGCGCTGGTAAGTGCCGGCGCGATCCTGAGCAGCGCTTTACTGGCGCGCCGGCTGGCCGAGCAGGCCGTGGGCACCATCGAGATGCCGGGTAGTGCCCAGATGCGCGCGATGCAGCAGCCCTTCTCCCTGGCCGTGATAGGCGGCGGGCTGTTCCTGGCGCTCAACATGGCAGGGGTCGCCGCGGCCCGATGGGAACACATATTGAGGTTCCGGCACGCCTCGCCCTTTGGCACGGCCGATCCGCAGTTCGGTCTTGACATTGGGTTCTTCGTCTTCACGCTTCCGGTCTACCGGTTTCTCCAGGGATGGTTGCTGACCGTGACGCTGCTGGCCCTGGTTGCGGCGATCGCGGTGTACGCGTTCCGGATCGTCTTCCCGCAGGTGCAGATGCCGCTGGAGGGTGAGGGGGAGTTCCGCCCTGCTGCCCCGATCAACATCATTGTCTCCCGCCCCATGCGCGTGCATCTCTTCGGCCTGGGCGCGATCCTCCTCGTCCTCGTGGCGTGGGGACACTGGCTGGCGGTCTACGATCTGGTCTACTCTCCGCGAGGAGCCTCATTCGGCGCTTCCTATGCCGACGTTTATGCCCGGCTCCCGGCACTGCGGCTTCAGGCGGTGGTGGCCCTGGTGGCGGCCGGGTTAGTTGGGATCACGGCGTTCCGGCAGGGGTACCGCCTGGCGATCGTCGGCGCGGTGGCGTGGATCGGGACGGGCCTCCTTGCGGTTGGCATCTACCCGGCCATGGTGAACCGGTTCGTCGTGCAACCCCAAGAGCTCGAGCGCGAGCGGCCCTACATCGAGAGGACCATTCGCATGACGCGGCAGGGCTACGCGCTCGACCGTATCGCAGAAGCCCCCATCGCGGGCGAGGAGATGATTACCGCTGCCGACCTGGCGCGGGCGCCCGCCACCGTGGCCAACATCCGTCTGTGGGACCCGGGGCCCCTGCTCACTACGTACAACCAGATACAGAGCATCCGGCTCTACTACGACTTCGTTGACGTGGACGTTGACCGGTACACACTGGATGGACGCTACCGCCAGGTGATGCTGGCCGCGCGCGAACTCTCGCCAGAGAAGCTGCCTGCCCAGGCCCAGACATGGGTGAACCGCCGGCTGCAGTTCACGCACGGCTACGGCGTCACCATGAGCCCGGTGAACGAGCTAACACCGGAGGGGCTGCCCACGCTGTTCCTTCAAGATGTGCCGCCCATAGGCAAGCTCCGCCTGGACCGGCCCGAGGTGTACTACGGCGAGAAGAGCCGGGACTACGTCATTGTGCGCACGCAGTCTCCAGAGTTCGACTACCCCAAGGGCGACGAGAACGTCTACACTACCTACCAGGGCAAGACCGGCGTCGGACTTGGCTCG
>JBKJJG010000304.1:0-5379 GCA_046598155.1 bacterium
CTACCAGGCGACGGCGCGCGCCTGGCTCGGAAAGCTGCGGGCGCTGGGGCGGAGTGCCGGCCGGCGGGTGGACCTACGGCCGGTGATCGCGGAGGCGCAGCGGCTCGTGGAAGCCACGGACGCCCTTAGCCGGCGCGCCCGTGCGCTGCGCGCCCGACCGCGAAAGCCGGCGGTACGCGCGCTGAACAGCGGCCTCATGGCACTTGGACGCGTGCTGATTCCCGCGGACTACACCCAGACCGGCCGCTTCGATCACGACGCGGCGCTGGAGCAGCACGATACACCGCTCCTGGCCGCGGTACGCGCGCTGGCAGGAGCCACACCCGAAGAGGCCAGTCACCTGGAGGTCCGCGCCGTGCGCGACCTGAACGCCGTCCAGTTCGCGCTGTCCCTGGCCGCGGAGTTGGCAGAAGCAACCGCGCGCGAAGCGCGGGGACAGGTCAGGCGCCGGCGCCGATAGCCAGGAGTGGGTCTCCGGGGTTGGTGGCAGGCGTGGTCACGAGGAACAGGACCTCGCCGTCCGCAGGGCTGTTCACCAGAGCCAGGCGCTGGCCGAACCAGTCGCGGATCTCACCAAGCACCTCTCCCTCAACCGCCCGATCTCCCACGGCCACGCGGGGGTAGAATAGCCCTGCGTGGTCCGAGCGCAGCCACAGGAACCGGCTCACGCGCACCAATGACGCCGTCGGCTCCGGGGCTCCAGGGACGATGCCCAGCGTGGCAAGCACATTCCTGATCCCACGCACGTGGACGGCCACCATGGCTTCGTCTAGAATGCCCTGCCCGCCCGCCTCCGGCAAGATGGATGGGATCCCGGCCGCGGCCGCGACCTCGAACGCGGCGCCGGGCACCGTGCTCTCGACGATGTGGGAGATGCCAAAGGCCTCGGCCATCGCACGCGATCGCGCTACGATCTCGGGTTGCGCTCCGCCGAAGTAGATGGTAAACGGCAACAGGGCCTCGTTGAGGTCGCCGCCGTGCAGGTCAACGTAGGCGTCGGCGCCGCGGATCGCGGAGGTGAAGAGCGTGTGGGCGATGCGTTCCGAGGGCGTACCACCGGGCGCGCCCGGGAACACCCGGTTCAGGTTCTTGCCGTCCAGCGGACAGATGTAGATGGACCTTGAGGCAAATGCAGGGGTGTTCACCACGGGCACGACGACAACCGTTCCCGACAGCACGCGGGGGTCCAAGCTGCCGATCGTTCGTATGGCCGCCTCAATGCCAACGTACTCGGCGCCGTGCACACCCGCGGTGATGCACACGCACGGCCCCGGTGTCCGCCCCCGGATCACGGCCACGGGCATGACTACGTCGGTGCCAGGGACCTCCAGCGCGCCGAACCCCTTCTCCCCCGGACCGGCCGAGGCGGTACCCACGACGAAGTTCGCGTTCATGGCATCCTCCAGGAGAACCCCCGGCGCTTCTATGTCCTGAGCTTCGGGTCCAACGCATCGCGGAGCCCGTCGCCGAGGAGGTTGAATCCCAGCACCGCAAACGCGATCGCAAGGCCCGGGAACGTGGCGATGTGCGGCGCGATCACCAGGTAATCGCGACCCGTGCTGACCATCAACCCCCACGAAGGCGTTGGCGGCTGGATTCCCAGCCCCAGGAAGGAGAGCGCGGCTTCCAGCAGGATCGCGCTGGCCATGTAGAGGGCCGAGTACACCACCACGACCGAGATGCAGTTGGGCAGGACGTGCCGCACGACGATACGGAAGGTGCTGGCGCCTATGGCGCGGGCTGCCTGCACGTACTCCAGCTCCTTCACGGATATCACCGACCCGCGGACCACGCGCGCAAAGGCGGGGGTGGCCCAGATGCCCACGGCCAGGATCGTGTTCGCCAGGCCGGGCCCCAACGCGCTTACGATGGCGATCGCCAGCAGCAGGTAGGGGAACGCGAGCAGCACATCCATGGCGCGCATGATTACCTCGTCGACCCCGCCGCCGAGATAACCCGCCGCGGTGCCCAGCGCGGTCCCCAACAGCAGGGCTATCAGCACCGAGACAAGCCCTATCACCAGCGCGACGCGGCTGCCGTAGATGAGGCGGCTGGCGATGTCGCGACCGAACTCATCGGCGCCCAACTTGTACTTGAAGCCCGGTGGCATCCGCTTGTCCTCAAGAGTCTGTCGGGCGGGGTCTGCCGGAGCCAGCAGCGGCGATAGAATCGCCATCACCATCAGGAACCCGACGATCACCAGGCCCATCAGCGCCAGCCGGTTCCGGCGAAATCGCTTCCACATCGCCGCCCCGGCCGAAACGTATGGTGTGCCCTGCGCCGCCACCGTCATTGGTAGGTAATCCGAGGATCGAGGTAGGCGTAGGAGAGATCCACCAGAAGGTTGATCACCACGAACGTGACCGCAAGGACGAGCACCCCGCCCTGCAGGAGCACGTAGTCGCGGGCGAAGATCGCCCGCACGAGCATGCGCCCTATGCCGGGCCACGCGAAGACCGTCTCGGTTAGCACCGCGCCACCCAGCAACTGGCCGGTCTGCAGGCCCAGGATGGTCACAACCGGGATCAGCGCGTTGCGCAGCGCGTGGCGGACCATCACGCCGCGCGTGGCCACGCCCTTCGCCTGGGCGGTCCGAATGTAATCCTCCCGCAGGACCTCAAGCATCGTCGAGCGCGTCATGCGCGCCAGCATCGCTATGCTGGGCGTCGCCAGGGTCACGGCCGGCAGGATGAGGTGATACAACGAGCCCCGGCCGCCCGCCGGGAGCCATCCCAGCCAGAGACTGAACACCACAACCAGCATGATCCCGGTCCAGAAGATCGGCATCGAGAGACCCGCCAGCGAGATGACGCGGACCACGTTGTCGAGCAGCGAGTAGGGCCGGCGGGCTGATAGCATCCCGACCGGTATGCCGATCGCGACGGCAAGCGTCATCGCGGCAAGTCCCAACTGCACGGTCGCGGGCCAGACGTCGGCGATCTCGGTGTTCACCTGGCGGCCTTCTCGAACCGAACGGCCCAGGTCGCCCCGCAGCAGGCGTGCGATGTATCGAACGTACCTGACCGGGAGGGGCTGATCCAGGTCGAGGGAAGCCCGCAGTTTCGCGACCATCTCGGGCGTCGCGCCCTGACCGAGCATCAGGGCCGCCGGATCGCCGGGAATCAGGTCTATCGTCACCATGATGAGGAGGACGACCCCCAGCAGCACGGGGATCATCGCCAGGAGGCGGCGGGCGACGAATCGTGTCATGTCAGATCAGGATCAGGCGGCGTCAGTTGCGCGATGCGGGGCGGAGAGGGCTGGACGTCCCAACCCCTCCGCCCCGCGGCGAACCCAGCCTACTTCTGGATCCACACGTACTGGAAGCCCTGGTTGTACTCGATCGGGTGGGGCACGAAGTCCTTCACGTGGGAGCGCATCAGCGCGATCTCCTTTGTCACGTAGAAGGGCACGAACATGATGTCGCGGGCAATCATGTCCTGCGCGCGCCCATAGAGTTCCTCCCGCTCGCGCGGGTTGAGACTGGTGCGCGCCTGGTCCACGAGTTTGTCGAACTCAGCGTTGAAGTACCGCCAGGTGTTCCAGCCGCGCGGCGGAACCTGGTCGGACCGGAACATCGGCAGCAGGGTGTAGTCGGCGTCGGCGGTCGTGGTTACCCATCCCAGGGTGAACAGGTGGACGTCCAGCACGGCCGCCCGCACCATCGTGAACACGGTGGCCCACTCCAGGAAGTTGATCTCCAGCCGCACCCCGATCTCGCGCAGTTGCGCCTGGTATGCCTCGGAGATCTCGGCGTCCTTGAAGTACCTGCCGCGTGCCGTTATGAGGGTCAGCGCCAGCGGGATGCCGTCGCGCTGCATGATCCCATCGGGCCCGGGGCGGAACCCGGCCTCCTGGAGCAGCGCCCTGGCGCGCGCCGGGTCGTAGGGGTAAAGCGTGTCGAGACCCAGCGACTTGTAACCGAACACCCCGGGGGCCAGGATGCCGTCGGACGGCCCTGCCGCACCCTCCAGGATGTTCTGAAGAATCGCCTTCCGGTTGGATGCCATGACCAGCGCGCGGCGCACGGGGACGTCGGAGAGCGGCGGCCGGGTGAGGTTCATCCCGATGAAGACCACGCGCAGTCCGGTGGCCTGGGCCACCGTGTAGGCCGGATCGCGCGCGAACGTGGCGAGCTGCGCGGGTGCCGGCACCAGCACCATGTCCACCTCGCCGGTGCGCAGCGCGATCATCCGGGCCGACTCCTCCGGTATAACCCTAAAGACTATGCGGTCCAGGTGTGCCTTCGGACCCCAGTAGTCGTCGTTGCGAATCACGGTGATCCGGTCGTTAGTGCGCCACTCCTCGAACTTGAACGGTCCGGTGCCCACCGGCCGCCGGCTGAAATCGGCGCCCAGACGCCCGACCGCGGTGGGACTTACTATGCCCGCGAAGACCATCGCCGCGCTGTGGAGCAGCGGCGCGTAGGGATCGGTCGTGACCAGATCCACCGTGAAGTCGTCCACAACCTCGGCACCCTTGATCGGGCCGGCCAGGCTGGCCCACCGTGAGATGCTGCGCGGATCGAACGCCCGATCGAAGGTGAACTTGACGGCTGCCGCGTTGAATGGGGTGCCGTCGTGGAACTTCACGTCGCGTCGCAGCGTGAACCGGATGCGTGTGGGCGACATCACGCGCCACGCCGTTGCCAGACTGGGCCGGACCTTCATGTCCGGGCCCATGGTGACCAGCGGCTCCAGAATCATCTGGTAGATCCAGGCGCCCGGCGCCGTGGTCTCGAAGTGCGGGTCCAGCGAAACGGCATCCACCGGCCGGCCGATGGTGAGCGTGCCACCCCGTACAGGCGCAGCCGGACCCGAACTAACCGGCGCTGCCGCGAGCACCAAGACCAGGGCTGCCGCCAGCAGACCGAGACGAGCTCGTGTCATTCCGATCCCTCCTTTGCGGCGCGTACGGTTCAATCCACCCGCCGCGTTTCGCCAGTAATTCGCCACCACCGGCGCGATCCCTTCGTTCCGGTGGAGATTATGCCAGAGCCGAAAGCACCTCCTCGGTGTGCCCATCTACCTTGACTTTGCGGAAAATGTGGGAGATGATCCCTCGTTCGTCAATGATGAACGTGGCGCGCTCGATCCCCAGGAAGGTCTTGCCGTAGGCCGCGGCGATGGCCCGGTTGGCATCGCTCAGAAGAGGGAAGGGCAGTGCGTGCTTCGCCTTGAACCCCGCGTGGGACGCCACGCTATCGGCGCTGACGCCGAGGACAACCGCGCCCCTGGACAGCACGGCCTGGTAACCGTCGCGGAATCCGCATGCCTCTCTCGTGCATCCCGGGGTGTTGTCTTTGGGGTAGAAGTAGAGCACGACCTTCTTTCCCCGGAACCCAGCAAGTGACACCGTTGTACCGGCATCTGTGGTGGC
>JBKJJG010000212.1:0-1494 GCA_046598155.1 bacterium
CCGCGGCCTCCACGGCGCGCTCGACGTCCCGCGCCGTGGCCTTGGGCGCGTGGCCGACAACCTCTCCGGTGGCCGGGTTGGTCACGGGGAAGGTCTGGCCGTCCTCGGCCTCTACCCACGCGCCGTCCACCAGCATGCGAAATGGCCGAACTTCGCTCATCGGGTCACCCGCCTTTCGCTCGATCCAGGGGAGATCACAACCTTCAGTTCTCGACGGTTGCGGGCGCGGTCAAATGCCTCCAGCCCGTCCTCCAGTGGCAGGACCGCGCCAACCAGGCGTGACAGGTCAACACGGCGCCCAGACGCCAGATCCAGAGCCCTCCTGAACTGCCAGCGGCTGGCGCCGGTGGTACCGGTTACCGTGATCTGGCGGTAGTGGACTCGATTGGGTGAGAAGGTGATGGCGTCCTGCCCGCGCGGCAGCCCGGCGAAGTAGACCACGCGCCCCTCCGTGGCCGCCAGGTGTGGGGCCTGCTCCATGGCCTGCGGTGAGGGCGCGGCCACGATGACAACATCGGCTCCCTGGCCGTCGGTGGCCCGGAGCACCGCCTCCCGCACGTCTTCTTTGCCAGGGTTGATGAGCACGTCCGCCCCAAACGAGCCCGCCTGGTCCAACCGTTCTTCGAGGATCTCGCTCACGATCACGCGGCCGGCGCCGGCCAGGCGTGCCAGCAGCAAGTGCATGAGCCCGATCGGCCCACCCCCGATTACGAGCACCGTATCACCGGGAGCGATTCGGCCGGCCTGGATCCCGTTGTAGCAGCAGGAGAGCGGCTCGACGAGGGCTGCCTCGGTGAAGCTCATCCCTTCAGGGATCGGGACCAGCAGGGCCTGGCGCAATGCCCGCTCGGGCACGAGCATGAACTCGGCGAAGCCGCCGTCCAGGTCAATGCCAAACGCCTCGTAGTTGGAGCAGAGGTGCGTCTGCCCGCGGATGCACTGAACGCAGGTACCGCAACCGATGTTGGGGATCACCGCCACGGTCATCCCGACCGATATGCCCGCCACCTGCGTTCCGCCCGCCGCCACCCAGCCCGCGACCTCGTGTCCTGGGACGCGATGCGCGCCCTCCTGGATCTTGAGGTGCCCGCCCCCCACGATGCGCAGGTCCGTGGCGCAGATGCTGGCCGCCGCCACCTCCAAGAGGACATCACCGGCGTCCATGCGCGGGGTCTCGATCTCGGCGAGGCGGAGACCCTCTGGAGCGTGGTAAACCAGCGCCTTCAAGCCCGGCCCTCCAGGACGCCCTCTTCCTTGACGTCCTCTTCATTGAGCGGGAGGGCGACCGGCGCACCCAGGCGGCTGGAGAGGTTGGCCGCGAGCGTCGCCTCCAGCGCCTTCCTACCGTCCAGTCCGGTGGCCAGGGGCTGCTCCTCTGCCCGTATGCAGCGGATGAAGTGCGCGGCCTCGGCTACGTAGGCTTCCCGGAACCTGTCCCGCCAGCTCGCGAACGGCGTGGATTGGACGCCGGACTCCCTCGTGCAGAGCAGAACG
>JBKJJG010000257.1:0-2316 GCA_046598155.1 bacterium
CCTACGTGCAGGCGAAGCGACGGGGCTTCCCGCGCGAGCCCCGAATCACGTTCCGTGAGCAGCGGCGGGATCGCCTCCCACAGCGCCCGCAGGAACTCACGGAACGTGATTCGGGGCTCGCGCGGGAAGCCCCGTCGCTTCGCCTGCACGTAGGCCAGCGCCATCATGGCTAGGCCCATGATGGCCCCTGGAAGGGCGCCGCCCAGGAAGAGCGCCCCCACCGAGACCTGAGCGATGGAGCCGTAGATGACCATGGGGATGCTGGGCGGGATTATGGGCCCGATGGTGGAGGTGGCCGCCGAGAGAGCCGCGGCGAAGGGCCGGGGGTAGCCCGCGGACTCCATCGCCTCCACCTCCATCATGCCCACGCCCGCGGCATCCGCGATGGCCGATCCCGACATCCCGGCGAAGATCATGCTGTTGACCACGTTTACGTGGGCCAGCCCGCCGGGTACGTGGCCCACCATGGCGTGTGCAAAGCGGAAAATCCGCCGCGTCGTCCCGGTGGTGTTCATTATCTCCGCGGCCAGTATGAAGAAGGGCACGGACAGCAACAGGAAGGAGTCAATGCCGAAGATCATCCGCTGGGCCACGATGGCAATGTTGATGGTCCCCTCCATCAGCAGGTAGACCATGCAGCCCAGGCCGAGCGCGAAGGCCACCGGGAGGCCGGAGGCGAACCCCATCGCCACCGTCCCCAGCATGATCCACTTCTCCACTACCGGGCCCCCCGCGAGCGAAGCAGCGCCGCAGCATGCCCCAGGTGGTGGACGATCATCAGGACGCAGGCGACCGGCACGACGGCCACCAGGTAGCCGGATGGCATCTCCATCCCGGGGGATGGGATGCGGTAGTAGAGCCTGTTGCACAACCCCCGCGGGGAACGGGGTGCTGGATATAGAATACCACCCGGACAGGTGAAACGAATGGCGGGGTGAGCCGATGGCCTACAACTTCCTCCCACTGAACCGTGACCAGATGTACCTGATGCCGCCGAGCTTGCGGGAATGGCTGCCGGACAAAGACCTGGCATGGTTCATCCTGGACGCGGTTGCGGAGATGGACCTGAAACCATTCTACAAGAAATACCGGACAGACGGCTGCGGCCACCCTGCCTTCGAGCCGGCGATGATGGTCAGCCTGCTGTTGTACAGCTACTGCCTGGGGGAACGGTCCAGCCGGCGGATCGAGCAACTGTGCGAACGGGACATCGCCTACCGGGTGATCGCGGCCAACCATGTGCCGGACCACACCACCATTGCCCGCTTCCGGCAGCAGCACCAGGAGGCGCTGGCCGGCCTGTTCACCAAAGTACTGCGGCTTTGCTCGGAGGCGGGTTTGGTGAAAGTGGGGGTTGTCGCCCTGGACGGGACGAAGATGAAGGCCAACGCGGCGCTGGATGCCAACCGGACCTACGCCTCGATCGAGGAAGAAGTGGCGAAGTGGCTGAAGGAAGCGCAGGCAGTGGACGAGGGGGAAGACCGGCTATACGGTCCTGACCGGCGCGGAGACGAACTGCCGGTAGAACTGCAGGACCGGCGGACTCGGCTGGCCCGGCTGGCCGAATGCAGGGAGCGGCTGGAGCGCGAGGCGGCGGAAACCGCGGCGGCCCAGCAGGCCAGGATCGAGGAGCGTGCGGCCCAGGAAGCCACTACAGGCAAGAAACTGCGTGGGCGCAAGCCGAAAGCACCTGACCCGACGCCAGAGGCGGCGGCCAAGGCCAACGTGACCGATCCGGACAGCCGGATCATGAAGACGCGGTTGGGCTACGTCCAGGGTTACAACGCGCAGGCGGTGGTGACCGAGGAACAGATCATTGTTGCGGCGGAACTGGTCCAGGAGGAAAACGACGTCCAGCAGTTGCGCCCGATGCTGGGGAAGGCGAATGAAAACCTCGCTGCCATTGGCAGCGACCAGAAGATCGGAGTCGGGTTGGGGGACGCAGGGTACTGGAGCGAGGCGAACTGTAGTCACGCGGCTCCGGAAGGGCCAGAATTGCTGGTGGCCACGACCAAGGACTGGAAGCAGCGCAAGGCCATGCGGGAACAGCCGGCTCCACGGGGACGTATCCCGGCCAGTCTCTCCCCGCGGGAGCGGATGGAACGGAAGCTCTTGACCAAGCGTGGCCGCGCCCTGTATAAGAAGCGAGGTCAGATCGTGGAACCCGTCTTTGGGCAGGTCAAGAGCGCTCGAGGCTGTGACCGGTTTATGCGACGGGGTCAGTCGGCCTGTGACAGCGAGTGGCAGCTCATCTGCGCCACGCACAACCTCATGAAGCTCTGGCGCAACCGGCGGGCGAAGGCGAAAAACAAGGGG
>JBKJJG010000105.1:0-6333 GCA_046598155.1 bacterium
TACCTTCGCTACCTCGGTCTTTCCGACGCCGGCGGCGCCCTCGATGAGCAGGGGATGCACTCCGAGATTAACCACATCCAGGAACTGCTGGCCGGGCAGGGCTATGTCGCCGACCGCACGATCGCGACCAGCGTCTACCTGTCCATCACGCTGCGCAAACCCCTGCTCATCGAGGGCGCCGCCGGCGTCGGAAAGACCGAGGTAGCGAAGGTAATGGCCCGTGCCCTCGACGCGGACCTGATCCGGTTGCAGTGTTACGAGGGCCTCGACGCCACCACCGCGCTGTACGAGTGGAACTACCAGAAGCAGCTCCTCCACATCCGGCTCTCCGAGGGAGGCGAGCGGTCCCTCGCCGAGCGCGAGGCCGAGATCTTCAGCGAGGCGTTTCTCCTCAAGCGGCCGCTGCTGGACGCCATCACCAGGCCGCAGCCGCCGGTGCTGTTGGTGGACGAGATAGACCGGGCCGACGAGGAGTTCGAGGCGTTTCTGCTGGAGGTACTCTCCGACTTCCAGGTTTCCATCCCCGAGATCGGCACGATAGCGGCCACAGCGATTCCCAACGTGGTGCTCACCAGCAACCGCACCCGGGAACTCGGCGACGCGCTGCGGCGGCGGTGTCTGTACCTTTGGATTGACTACCCCACGTTCGAGAAGGAGCTGGAGATAGTCAGGCGCAAGGTGCCGGCGGTCAACGGGCGCCTGGCCGAGCAGATAAGCGCCTTCATGCAGTTGATCCGGCGCGTCCGCCTTGAGAAGGCCCCTGGGGTCGCCGAGACCCTGGACTGGAGCGCCGCGCTCATGGCCCTCCACCGGGATCATCTCGACCGCGCCGCGGTCGAGGAGACCCTGGGCGTGCTCTTCAAGCACCACGACGACGCCGCGGCAGTGCGGGCGCAGTGGCTGGACCAGCTTCTCGCCGGCGTCGCGGCGATGGAGCAGGAAGGACGGCCATGGTCCCAGGAAGCCGTGGTACGAGTCGCGGAGCGGCTCGCGATCCGCAGGTAGGCCGCCCGCGGCACGGCAATCTCGCATCCAACGTGGTGGCGTTCGCTCGCCTGCTGAGGGGACGCGGGTTGAGCGTCGGACCCCACGAGGCCGCCGACGCGTTGCGCGCTCTGTCCGTCGTAGACCTGACCGACCGCCTAGAGACCTATCTCGCGCTGCGGGCGGTTCTGGCGTCCGGGCCCGACGCGCAGCGCATCTTCGACGCCGCCTTCTGGGAGTTCTGGGGTGCTCCTCCGCCAGGGGACGGCGGCACGCAGCCGCTTGACGGCCGTCAGGCGCTCGACCGCGTGATGATTGAGTGGCAGGAGAACGGCGACGCCGGCGCCGACGGCGATCGCGTGCCGGCCTACAGCCCCGTTGAGGCGCTCACCCACAAGGACTTCAGCACGCTGTCCGCCGACGAACTCGAAGAGATCGCCACGATCGTGACCGCCATCGCCCGGAGGGTGGCAACGCGCCTGTCACGCCGGACCAGACAGGCCCGCAGAGGCCACCTGGTGGACCTGCGGCGGACGATCCGGCACAGCCTGCGCCGCGGAGGCGAGATGCTCGACATCCTCCGGCGGGAACGGAAGCTCCAGAAGACGCGCGTGGTGCTGCTGTGCGACGTCAGCGGCTCGATGGACCTCTACAGCCGGTTCCTGATCCAGTTCATCTATGCGCTGCAACACGCGGTGGCCAGGGTCGAGACCTTCGTGTTCAGCACGGGTCTCACCCGGATCACGGGATCGCTCGCAGGCGCCGATCTGCGCGCCGCCCTGGACGAGATCGCCCGGAAAGTACCCGACTGGTCCGGCGGCACCAAGATTGGCCGCAGCCTGCGCCGGTTTCTCGCCGACCACGCAGGGTGGACGCTCGACCGCAGGACGGTGGTCATAATCATCAGCGACGGATGGGACACGGGCGAGCCGGAGGTGCTGGGCGCCGCCATGGCCGAACTGCACCGGCGCGCCGCGCGCGTGCTCTGGCTGAACCCGCTGCTGGCGAGCCCTGGGTACGAGCCGATCTGCCAGGGGATGCGGGTCGCGCTGCCCCACGTGGACGTTTTGGCCCCGGCGCACAACCTGGACAGTCTGCGCCGGCTCGAGCGCCATCTGGCGCGCCGCCCATGAAGGATCTCGCCGACCTTCTCTCCTCCGCCCGCGCGGCCTCGGCCGCAGGAGAGCCGATGGCCGTGGCCACCATAATAGGGGTCCGGGGCTCTACCTACCGGCGTGAGGGCACGCGCATGCTCGTTACCCGCTCCGGCCGGTTGACCGGCAACATCAGCGGGGGCTGTCTCGAGAGCGACGTGGCGGTTGTGGCCGGGGAGGTGATGGAGGAAAACCTTCCGCGGGTGGTGCTCTACGACCTGACCGCCGACGACGACGCGGTGTGGGGGTTGGGCCTAGGCTGCAACGGCGCCATCGAGGTGTTCGTCGAGCCGGTGGCGGGCGGCGATCTGTTGTGGCAGGCGGCTGAGGCAGTACTCGGCGGCGCCACGCTTGGGTTGGTTACCGTGGTGGAGGGGGGGGCCACGATCCCCACAGGAGGGCGCATCGCGGTGTGGCCCGACGGCCGCTGCCAGGGCAGTCTGGGCGATGCGGCCGTAGACGCCGAGGCCGCAAGGATGGTGCTGCGCTCTTTGGGCGCGCTCCGCTCACGGACCCACGACCTGCGTCCCGAAGGAGGGCCGCAGCTCCGGCTGTTCGTCGAGACGTTGCATCCTCCGCTGCGTCTGATCGTCTGCGGGGCAGGACACGATGCGATTCCCGTGGTGCGCCTCGCGTCGCAGCTCGGCTGGAGGGTGCTGGTCGTTGACAGGCGCGAGGCATTCCTGACGCCCGAGCGGTTCCCGGGCGCAGCCGGGTTTGTCCGCACGGAGTTTCCCGATGCCGGCCAGGCGGTCCCAACCGACTCCCTTTCGTTCGTGCTGATAATGACCCACAACTATGTCCACGACCGCGACCTGCTGCGGGCGTTCCTGCCGACCCCGGTACAGTACCTGGGGATGCTGGGGCCCAGGGCACGCACCGAGAAGATCCTGCGGGAGCTACAGGCCGAAGGCGTGGCGATCGGCGATGACCGCCGCGCGCAGATCTTTGGTCCTGTCGGCCTGGATATTGGCGGCGACACCCCGGACGAGATCGCGCTGGCAGCCCTGGCGGAGATCCTCGCCGTGGCCCGCGGGCGGGCGGGAGGGTTCCTCCGCGCCCGCACCGGCCCCATCCACCTGCCCGCGCAGGACGCGGGGGCGTTCGTTTCCGCCGTGATCCTGGCGGCCGGAGCCAGCACCCGGATGGGCCGTCCTAAGCTGGCGATTCCTGTTCGGGGAACGCCGATGATCTGCCGCGTCGTGGCGGCCGCGCTCGCCTCACGCTGCGGAGAGGCGATCATCGTGCTCGGCACGCACGCGGACCTCTACCGTTCGCTGCTCGACGGCCTGGCGGTGCGGATCGTGGAGAACCCGGATCCCACGGAGGGCATGGGGTCCTCGATCCGCGCCGGAATCGAAGCCGTCTCCCCGGAAGCTACGGGAGCGGTGATCCTGCTCGCGGACCAGCCGTTCGTCCCCGCAGAGGCGATTGACCGCCTGATCGAGACCGCCGTGGCCGAGGGGCGGCGGATCGTCGCTTCGGCGTGCCACGGCACCGTGGGACCGCCGGCCTACTTCCACCGGGCCCTGTTCCCGGAACTGCTGGCCCTCCGGGACGACCGCGGCGCTCGCAGTGTGATCCAGTCCCATCCCCAGGAAGTCGTGACGGTACCGTTCCCCGAATCCTACGCCGCCGACGTGGATACCAGCGCCGATCTCTCCGCCATAGGGGAGTAAGCACGGCGCCTAGGGTTCCCCGCGCCTCAAGATCCGTCCAGCCCTGGCGCCGGTGTCCACTTCATTCTCGATGACCATCTGTCCGTTCACGATCACGTGGGCGACGCCCGCGCAGTAACGGTGCGGGTCGTGGAACGTGGCCAGATCGGAGATCCGGTCTGGATCGAAGACCACCAGATCGGCGACGCAGCCCGGCCGGATCAACCCAAGGTCGTAGCGGCGCAGCCGTTGTGCCGGGAGTGAGGTCATCTTGCGCACCGCCTCTTCCAGGCCGAGCACCCCATCCTCGCGCACGTACCTGCCCAGCACGCGCGCGAACGTGCCGTAGCTGCGTGGGTGCGGCTTGCCCCCGGCCGAGGGAGAGAGCGTCCACCCGTCGCTGGCGATGGCCACCGCGGGGTGGCGCATCACCCGGCGTACGTCCTCCTCGGACATGGCGAAGATTATCATCTGGACGCCGCCGCGCCCGCTTTCCAGCAAGTGCAGGGCCGCATCCACCGGGTCCTCACCCAGATCCGCCGCGATCTCGGTGAGCATTCTACCCTCGTACCCCTTGCTGGGGCCGTCGGGGACGCAACTGATCATGATCTCCTCAGGGTTGAACTCGCGGGCTCCTGACAGTAGCGCCTCAGGTCCGGGAGACGCGATCTCGGCGCGGATGCGGGCGCGCTGGTTGGGATCCGCGAGGCGGGAGAGCATCGTCTCGACCCCACCCTGCATAGCCCACTTCGGCATGATCGCCGCCAGGGTGGTGCTGCCAGCGGTGTACGGGTACTGGTCCGCCAGCACGTCCTGGCCTGACCCGCGCGCGCGGTCAATCATCTCCAATGAGGCGCCTACCCGGCCCCAGTTCTGGCGGCCCATTGCTTTGTGGTGGCTGAGCTGCACGGGCACCCCGGCCCGGCGTCCGATTTCCAGCGCCTCCCCGACCGCGTTCAGCAGCGAGTCGCCCTCGCCGCGGATGTGGGAGGAGTAGAACGCTCCGTACCGCCTCGCCACCTCTGCCAGGGCTACCAGTTCCTCGGTGTTGGCGTAGCTGCCAGGGACGTAGATCAGGCCCGAGGAAAGACCGAACGCTCCCTGCTCCAGCGCGCGTGCCACGTGGGCCCGCATCGCGTCCAGCTCCGGCGGCGACGGAGGGCGGTCCTCAAAGCCCATCACCGCGACGCGCACCGTGCCGTGGCCCACTTGGAGAGCGACGTTGCAGGCCAGCGGCAGGCGCTCCAGGTGATCCGCATAGCCGGCCGCGTCTTCCCACTCCCACGAAAGCCCGGCGTCCACGAACGCGGCGTAGGCGCGCAGCAGGTTCAGGCGTTCCCGGAAGATCGGAAACGGCGAGAAACCGCAGTTGCCGACGAGCTGCGTGGTAACACCCTGGCGCACCATCGCCTCGGCGCGAGGGAACACCGGCAGCGTGAAGTCGGCGTGGGTGTGCAGGTCAATGAACCCCGGGGCCAGCACCGCGCCGCCAATGTCAACGGTGCGCCGGGCTGCGGCGCCGGACAGGTCGCCGATCCGCGCGATTCGGCCGTCCTCCACGCCCACGTCGCTCCAGAACCATGGGTTACCCGTGCCGTCCACTATGCGGGCGTTGCGGAAGACCAGGTCGTACATCTATTTATCTCCCTGGGGCGGAGGCAGCACCAACAGGACGTCGCCGACCGGGCGCTCCCCGGTCTCGTCCGACGGCAGGTTGATCACCACTCCCCGCACCACCAAAGTTGTAGAGCCGCCGCCATCCAGGTTCAGGGCGTCGGTTACGCCAAGCCGCCGGAGCGTCCCTGCCATCTCGGCCAGGGTCATGCCGAGACTGTGATACGGCTGGCGCCCTCCGATCACCACAAGGACGATCCGGCCGTCTTCGAGACGGCCGATGGCGGTGCGGGGGTGGCGCCGGTTGACAAACGACGGGCGAAACCCCTCGCCGCCCACGAACTGGCCGCCGGCCAGAAGCCGCGGTCCGCCGCCCGCCACGTGCCGAACGCCCTCCCACCGCGGGTCGCCGGAGATCGGTACCAGGCGCGCGCGGAGCGAGACCCGGTCGCCCGGCTTGAACGCGGCCAGCAATGAGGCCCGGCCGCGGGCGTGTCCCGAGAGCACATAGCCGCCTGGTGGAATCGGGTTGTTGCCGCGCCCGTCCACGACCTGCTGCACTACCTCCCCGGCCACGACCACCTCGGCGCCGAGGGCATTGGTGCGCGTGGTGGCGCCGTGCGCCGGGCGATACAGGATGATCTCACCTGCGCCGCGGTCGCGGTTGACGCCGTCTATCGTAACGGTGCCGCCATCTGTGGAAGCGACGGCGTCGAGCCGGAGCAGGTCGAAGAGCAACTGGCCGTCGTCGGTGATTCCAACGCAGCTCCTGCCCGTCAGAGGCTCGCTGATCACCTCGCCCTCGACGACCAGGCACCCCAGGGGATCTCCCGACGCCATGAAAAACCCGCCGTTGATAGCGGCGGTCGCGCCTGCGCGGCGCGCGGCTTCGCTGGTCCTGCCGGTCATAGGTCGCGGCAGGA
>JBKJJG010000121.1:0-4758 GCA_046598155.1 bacterium
GGGCATGGGCATCGCGGCGGCGGTGGCGGTCCCGGTGGGTCTGGTGCTGATCGTGCTCGCCGCCAGAGCATTCTCACGCCGCACCCCCGAGGCGGCCCTCGAGGTGAAGCGCTGGGAGGCGTTTCGGCGGTTCATGGCCGACTTCTCAGCCATGAAGGAGGCGGGGCCGAACCTCCTGGCGCTGTGGGAAACCTACCTTGTGTACGCCACGGCGCTGGGCGTGGCGGAGCAACTGCTGAAGAACCTGCAGCTCGTGGCCGCGGAGTTCGGAGGGGGCGCATTCCGTCCGACATGGTTCCGCGCCGCCTCTGGCGACGGCAGCGGAGGGCTGGCGCCCGCCGGGATCGGGTCGCTGGAGACCCTGACCAGATCGTTTCAGAACTTCCAGAACCTGTCGCGGGCGCTGTCCAGCTCGTCGAGCAGCGGCGGGGGGTTCAGTGGCGGCGGCGGGGGCGGCGGCGGCGGGGGCAGCAGCCGGGCGGGGTAAGGCGAACGGAAGGCGCGGCCCACTGGACCGGATTCGCCTACCGTCCGGTCTTCGCCCACCTCTCCAGCGCGCGCACGCCCATCGAGCCCACCAGCGTCATGATCAAGTATAGCAGTGCCACCATGTTGTAGGTCTCGAAGGCGCGGAAGGTCCTGGCCGAGAGCAGCCGGCCCGCCTGCGTCAGTTCCGGAACCGCAATGGCCGAGGCCAGGGCCGAGTCCTTGAGCAGCGCGATGAAGTCGTTGCCCAGCGGCGGCAGCACGACGCGCAGCGCCTGGGGCAGGATCACGAACCGCATCGCCTGCCCGTAGGTCAGGCCCAGAGAGCGAGCGGCCTCCGCCTGCCCCTTGGGAATGGACTCGATTCCGGCGCGGTAGATCTCGGCCAGGTAGGCACCGTACCCGATCGCCAGGCCGAGGATGGCCCGGTTGAGGTCACTCCGGATCAGCCGGGTGATGACCTCGGCCGCGCCGGGGAAACCCGCCGCCCGTGCGGCTCCGGACAATGCGGCCGACACCAGGGGCGCGGCCACGAAGGCAATGTAGATCAGCAGCACCAGCAGCGGGACGCCGCGGACCACCTCGACGTAGAGCGTGGCCACGGTGTAGACGACCGGCCGGTGAGATAGCCGCATCAGCCCTGCCACCAGGCCGATGACCAGGGCCAGCGCGTAGGCCGCGAACGTCAGGCGCAGCGTGAGGAGCACCCCATCCCAGAGAAAAGCCAGGGTGTCCTGGTAGATCTGGGAGCCGGCCACCACGAACGCGATGCCGGCCCCCGCTGTCAACAGCACGAGTACCCACCAGGGAACCCGCTCGAAGGCGGCCGGCGCCAGCCTGCTTCGGCCGCCGCCGCGTCCGCCAGCGGAGGATGGGTTTTCGGTGGTCACGCGAAACCTACTGGCCCGGCGCGCGCTCCACGAACCACTTCTTGTAGAGGCCGTCGAGCGCCCCATCGGCCTTCATCTGCGCCAGGGCCGCGTCGAACGCCTGCTTGAGGGCCGTGTCGCCCTTCTTGAGAGCAATCCCCAGGGCCTCGCTCGTGAACGGCTCGCCCACCTTCTTGAGCTTGTCCGGGCTCACATAGATGAACCCGTCGGCGGCGTAGCTGTCAATGATGACGGCTTCCACATCCTTGTTGATGAGCGCCTTCACCGCCAGGGCAAAGGTCTCGTAGCGGCGCACATCGCCGACCTTCCCCTCTTTCTGGAGGGCGCTGGCCTTCTCGTCGTTGGTGGTCCCGGTCTGCACCGCGACATTCTTGCCTGCCAGGGTGTCAACACCGGTGACGGCAGTCTCGTCCATCCGCACCAGAACGACCTGGCCGTAGCGAAGGTAGGGCTCGCTGAAGTCGATGTTCTTGCGCCGCTCTTCGGTTATCGTCACGCCCGATGCCACGGCGTCGAACTGCCCCTGGGCTAGGGCCACGAAGATGCCGTCCCATGCGGTGGTCATGAACACCGCCTTGCAGTTCGCGCGGCGGCAGATCTCGGCCACCAGGTCGGGGTCAAACCCTATGATCTGCTTGTTCTTGTCCACAAATTCAAACGGCGGATAGGTGGTGTCGCTGCCGACCTTGACCTCCCGCCCCCCTAGATCCGAAACGGCGGCGGGCTGCGCGGCCGGCTGCGGCACCGCGGGCGCCTGGGCCGCCTGGCGGCCGCCGCGCGAGACGTAGAACAGCGCCGCGGCAATAACGATCAGAAGCACAACAACGTAGCTCACCGGACGTCCTCTCATCTGATTCCCTCCTGTTGGATCAGGCGTCGTCGTTCCCACACTTCGGGGTTCACCAGGTTGGGCGGCCGCTGTCCGGCCAGCGCGGCCAGCAGGTTCTCGACCGCCATCAGTGCCATCCCGGTCCGCGTCCTGACGCTGGCACTGGCGATGTGCGGTGCGACCACCACGCTGTCCAATGCTAGCAGCGGGTGGTCTGCCGGAAGGGGTTCCTCCTCAAACACATCTAGCCCGGCCCCGGCGATGCGGCGACCGGCCAGGGCATCGTACAACGCCCCGGAGTCTACAATCGGCCCGCGTGCGGTGTTGATCAGAAACGCGGTGGGCTTCATCAGGGCAAGCTGCGGAGCGCCGATCAGGTGGCGCGTCCGCGGCGTAAGTGGAACGTGGATGCTGACGAAGTCGGAGCGGCGCAGGACCTCCTCCATTGAGGCGAACTCCAGGCCCAACTCCTGCTCCGGGGCCTCCCGCCGCGCCACATCATGGTAGAGAATCCGCATTGCGAACCCGCGCGCCCTGCGGGCCACCGCGGCACCGATGCGGCCCAGCCCGATGAGTCCCAGGGTTGCGCCATGGACATCCTGGCCCAGCAAGAGCATCGGTCCCCAGCTCTGCCACCGCCCGGCCCGGGTGTACCTGTCTGCCTCGACCACCCGGCGGGCAAGGGCAAGCATGAGCGCCATCGTGAAATCGGCGACCGTCTCGGTCAGCGCGCCCGGCGTGTTGGTGACAATCACCCCGCGCTTTGTGGCCGCACCGACGTCTATGTTGTCGAACCCGACCGCGTAGTTGCTCACCACGCGCAGCCTGGGAGATGCGTCCAGCAGCGCGGCGTCAATGCGGTCGGTGAGCAACGAGATCAGTCCGTCCGAGGCCGCGACTTCCCGCACAAGGACCTCGCTGGGTGGAGGAATCTCATCGGTGGGCCAGACCGCGATCTCGGCCTGTGCGCGGAGCGTTCCCATGGCCTCCTCGGGCAGGCGTCGGGCAACGTAGACGCGGGGAAGCGGCACGCCTAACCGTTCGCGGCCACCGGCAGGCCTCCTGCTCAAACACAGGGATCTTCCTGCCCTGCGCGCCGCGCGCCGTGAGGAATCCGGCCTCGCTACGGCGAACCAATAGGCATGGCAAGGTGGAGAGCGTACCTGATGTGGATTTTGGGTGGGGCAGCGCTGCTGGCCGTGGTGCCGTTGGAAGTCCCAACACCGCAGCCCGGGCTGGACAGGGCGCTGGCAGACGACTACCGGCGGGCACTGGCGAGCCAGGGTTTCCAGGTGATCTCTCTGGTGATAACCGACCGCCGGGCTGCCGGCGGGGTCCGCCGCGCAGAGATCGTCTACCGCACGCGAACGGGCGGCACGCTATCCGCGCTGAAGCCGGAGGTGGTGCGCGTGATTGCTCCGGCCGCCAATCCCAGGCTGGCCCTCGATCTTGTCGCAGTCCAGGCGATCCGGCGCGACGGCTCAGTGGCAGCAACGATCACGGTCCCGGTGGCCGTGCTCGACCGCTGGCTGAAGGCCCAGATCAACGACGACGAGTTCTTCGGACGATGGGCCGTGCGCGGGGGTTCACGCTAGAGTCTGGCGGTCGAGAACCGCGATGGCCTCCACGTGATGCGTCTGCGGGAACAGATCAAACGGCTGCACGTCCACCAGCCCGTACCCGAATGGCATCAGCTCCTTGAGGTCCGGCGCGAGCGTCGTGGGGTTGCACGACACGTAGATGATCCGGCGGGCACCGGTCCGGCCTATCTTCCGCATGACCTTTCCGCCGGCGCCGGCACGGGGTGGATCCAGAACCAGCAGGTCCGGGGCGCCGTGCGCCGCGACCACCGAGGGAAGCGTCAATCTCGCATCACCGGCCACGAACTCCACGCCGTCCAGACCGTTGAGTGCGGCGTTCGCGCTGGCCGCGTCCACCGAGGCAGGCAACAGTTCGATGCCGACCACGCGGCCACCGGCGCGGGCCAGCGGCAGCGCAAAGGTGCCAACCCCGCAGTAGAGGTCCACCACGCGCGCCGAGGCGAGCGGCTGCGCGCGCTCGACCACGTACTCGATCATGCGGGCGGCCTGCGCGGTGTTCGTCTGGAAGAAGGTGTCGAGTCCAATCCGGAAGCGCAGGCCCACCACCTGTTCCTCGAAGGTGCTGCTGCCGTACAGGGTCTCGACCATCGAGGGAGGAGCACCGTCAGAGGGTGCCATCACGATTCCCCGCACGATGCCCGTAACTCCAGGGACTACCCCCACCACTTCCTCGACAAAGGCGGCGGAGGCGGCGAACGGACCCGGAGACGTCAGAAGACCGACCAGGCGGTCGCCGGTTCCCCTGGCCTCGCGGATCACGAGCGAACGCAGGAACCCGGCATGGGTCTTTGGATCGTACGGTACCAGGCCGTTGCGACGCGCAAACGCCCGCACCGCGGCCACGAGCGCGACCGATTCAGAAGACTGAAGAAAGCAGGCCTCGATGGAAACGATCCGGTTCCACTCGCCACGACGGTGAAGCCCCAGCACCCCGTCCGGATGGAACGAGAAC
>JBKJJG010000273.1:0-16640 GCA_046598155.1 bacterium
CCCTTGAACCGCTCGTGAAGACGCCTGGCGTGGAACGCCCAGTCCACCGCCTCCAGCAGGTCGTTGCCGATCCAGTATGCCTCCACCACCCGCGCGTCGAACGGGTCGGCTATCCCGTTGGATTCCGCGATCACCTGGAGGTAGGGCAGGGCGCCGGAGAACGCGTGGAGGTGGCGGCGCAACCCCTGGTCGGAGGCGCCTTCCCTCAGGTAGGCCAGCAGGGTGGCGTTGAAGTCGTCACCGCAGTAGCCCAGATGGTTCGGCATGAAGGCGAACCGGGCGAAAAGCAGCATGCCGTCCAGAACGCCTCCCGCTCCTTCCGCGGCAGGAACGAGAGGGCTGGCCTGCAACGAACCAGTTAACATCCAGGGCATTCCTCCGTGGCCATCATAGGATGGGGACCGCAGTGTGCCCATCGGTGCCGCGCACGATGCCCCGCCCACGACGCCCCTAGGGTCTATGCCGGAGGACGCGTGGCCGGGTTGAGCCACAGGTCAACGTCCTGCCCGACGGCCATCAACGCAACGGTCACCACCACGATCCCCATCGCCGGGGGAACTGCCCACCAGATCCAGGCGTCCGTAAGGAAGAGCAGCGGGTACCCAAAAGCCTGATGGAGCACGAGCCCCCAGCTCACGCGCCCGGGATCGGCCAGTCCAAGCAGCCCCAGCGTGGCCTCCATGAGGACCGCCCATCGCACCGTCAGCAGGAACTTCGTGAACAGGATCGGGGCTACCTCCGTGAGGACGATTGCCCGGAGCACGCGTCCTTCCGTGGCCCCAAGTGCGCGGGCCGCCTCAACGTATTCCTTCCGTAGGGTTACCGAGACCTGCGTGCGCACGACGCGCGCAAACGCCGCCCATCCAATCAGGCCAAGCGTGCCCACCAGCGGCCAGAAGCCCGGGCCCCAGAAGACCACCAGCAGCACGATGAGCGGCACCTGGGGCAGGGCCAGGAAGAGGTCTACCAGCGCCATGAGCATGCCCTGGCCCCGCCGCCACATCCCCGCGGAGATGCCTACCGCGGCCGACAGGCCCGTGGACAGGCAGGCGGCAAGAAACCCAACGAGAAGAGAGGTCCTGGCGCCATAGAGCAGGTGGCTGAACAAGTCCTGCCCCAACGCGTTGGTGCCCAGCCAGAAGCGCGGGCCAGGGGGCGCGGCCGGATCTCCCGCGATCCGGCCGGGTTCCTCCGGTGACAGCAGGGGCGCGGCCAGCACCAGGAGGATCAGGACGACCAGCACCGCGCCTCCGGCAGCGGCTGTACCGCGTCTATTGCGCCGGCGCCGCGGGTGGCCGGATGCGTTCACGCCTGGCCCTCCACCCGCGGATCGAGCCGGGCGGCAATGAGATCCAGGAACAGGTTGACCGTCAGCACCGCCATGCTGGCGACGAGGAACACGCCCTGCATGAGAGGATAGTCGCGCGTGCTGACCGCCTCGTACAGAAGCCAACCCATCCCGGGGTAGGCAAAGATACGCTCAACCACGGCCGCGCCGGCGACGGCCGTCCCCAACCGGAGTCCCAGGAGCGTGGCCACCGGCGGCAGCGCGTTGCGCAGCGCGTGCCAGACCACACGCCTAGAGGTGAGTCCCTTGGCCCGTGCCGTCACCAGGTACTGCTCACCCAGCACGGGCACCAGCGCGTTGCGCATCAGCAGGGCAAAGGCCGGGGTGAAACCCAGGACGAGCGTGAACCCCGGGAGGGCCGCGTGCCACGCCACATCGAGCAGGGCCCGCAACAGGCCCTGATTGCCGGCAAACGGCGTGGTGGCGCCCCCGGCCGGGAAGATCTGCAGGCGAGAGGAGAACACCACTATCAGCGCCATCGCGACCAGGAACTCGGGCAGGGCGCCCACGCCTACGGTCGCCGCGGTCAAGAAGCGGACGGCCCGGCGGCGCCCGTGCCAGGCCGCTGCCCACCCCAGCACGCCGCCGAGCGCGGCTGCCAGCACGACGGCGCCTCCTACCAGGAAGAGCGTCCAGGGCAGCCGTTCCATCACTACGCGGGCAACCGGGCGGTGCGACGTCAACGACCATCCTAGGTCTCCCCTGGGCAGCCCGACCAGGTACCTGGCGAGTTGGGCCTGCAGTGGAAGGTCGAGGTGATAGGTGGCGACCAGCGCCTGGTAGGCGGCGGACGGCAGGACCGCAGCCTCGTCGCCGCCCCCGCCTGCTGCCGGACTCCCGGGAAGCAGCCGCGGCACGAGGAAGTTCAACAGGACAACGGTGCACACCAGCCCGGCGTAGCGTACTAGGCGCCGCACGGTTTCCCCAGCCCCTGGCTACCGCCCCAGAAACGCGAGCTTGTTCTCGATCAGGGGGATCCCGTTCATCAGGCCCCCGGCCGTGGCCGTGGGGATGAACTTGCGGCTGTCGTAGACCCAGTAGAACCGCCGGTAGTAGAGCGCCAGGGTAGGAAGTTCGTCCGCGAGGATCTCCTGCATCCGGTAGACGCTTGCGCGGCGGGCGGCTGGATCCAAAGCCCGGGCCTGCTCTGCGGCCAGACGCCGGAACTCGGGATGGGCGAACTCCGCCGACTGCCCGAACAGGTTCGCCTCTCCGCCGCCGAGCCACCGCCGCAGGTAGTCGGGGTCCCCTCCGGCTCCAATGTGAAAAGTCAACGCCGCCTGGTACTTGCCCTCGGCAACCAGGGCGGCCCGCGTCCGGGCGTCCACGGTGCGCACCGCCACCTCGATCCCGGCGCGCCGCAGCATCTCCTGCACCACCGGCACCACCGCCGACGGACTGGCCAGTAGCTCAAACGAGAGGGAAGTCAGGCCTGCCTGTGCGACCAGGCTCCTGGCCCTGCTTGGATCGTAGGGATAGGCGCGAACGCGCGGATTGTGCCAGCGGTCCGTGGGCGGAACGATGCCAGGGCTTCCCGGAACGCCCGGCCCGCGCGTGACCAGCGTCGCCAGTTGCGTGCGGTTGATCCCGTAGGCCACCGCCTGGCGCGCCGCCCTCTGATCAAAGGGCGGCCGCTCCAGGTTGAACAGCAGCCGCGCGATCGATAGGGGCTCGCTCTGCCAGGTCCGTAAGTATGGGTGGCCGGAGAACGCGCGCACCACGTCGTGGGTGTCGGCCATCGCCACGTCGGACTGGCCGCTCTGAACCGCCAGCAACTGCCGTTCCGCAGGAACGACCGTATACTGAATCTCCTCGAACCTGGGCCGGCCCCGGAAGTACCGGTGGTTTGCCTCAAGCCGGTACTCCCCGGTTCCCGGCCGGTACTCTGTCAGCCGATACGGTCCTGATCCGGTTGCCATGCCCGGACCCTGCGCCTTCCGCGGCTCGCCCACCCCTTCCCAGACGTGTGCCGGAACGATGGGAACGATCCCGGCGACGTCCTCGAGGAAAGGAGCGAAGGGTTCGCGGAGCACGAAGGTCACCGCGTGCGGGCCGTCCGCCCTAACCGCCGCAACCACGGATGTGTCAACCCAGACAAAGGGGTGAGCGCGATAGTACTCAAAGGCAAACTGCACGTCGCGGGCCACGAGCGGCCGGCCGTCGTGCCAGACTGCGTCCTTGCGCAGAGCAAACGTCCACCGCCTGCCGTCGGCAGAGACCCGCCAGGACTCGGCCAGCCAGGGGATCACGCCGGCTTGATCCTTCCACACCAGGGTATCGTAGAGGAGCGAAAGGCGCACCACCCCGCCCGGCCCCAGGGTGGAAACCGCAAACGGCGTTGGAAACCCCACGTCCGTCCACCACACCAGCCGCAGCGGACCGGCAGGCAGCGGACCGGCAGGCAGCGCCCCTGCGCCACCAGAGGCGGCAAGCAGGAGCAGCAGCGCTACCACGAACGTTGCCACGGGACGACGTGCCCGCGCAGGGCGCGAGGGTTGGGGGCGGATCATTGCGGTACGGGCGGATTCTGCCCTGCAAGTTCGGCCGCGAGCTCGAGGATCTCGGCCGCCTCGTCTGGGGCGACCTCGCGGATCGCGGCTCCGTAAACTACTATGACGTACGCTCCGGGGGCAAGTTCACCGACCAGGTGGGTCGTGATCGTGCGTTCCCCGTCAGGGCCCTCGACCAGGGCCCGTCCGGAATCAAGAATCCGGGTGATGCGGTGCGGCAATGCCAGACACATGGCTCCAGACACATGCTCCGATGGTGAAGTATCGCACATCACTCCTGGCGGGGTGGCGGCACAGTCTCCGCATCGGTTATCCGACGGGGGGTGAGGAGTGTCTGCACCACCACCGTCGCCAGGATTGCCCTTACCGCGCCGCGGATTCCCAGGCGCGGGAGTAGGTCGAGTATCGCCTCCTCCCCCTGGTCGCGTCCGATTCCGAAGGGGGGGCCGCGAGGTGCAGCACCGGGAACCCTCCCTCGCTCAGCGCTTCGACGAGATGCAGGGGGTAGGGCACGGCCACGCGCACGACGGCCAGCCTGCGATCGGACTGCTGATAGGTGGCCAGCGAGTCGAGAGGAACGCCGACCCCGTCGGCGATGGCCGCGAGCCCGGCGATGGCATTGGCGCGACCCGATAGATCCACCACCAATCTTGCGCCGCCCTGGCGCAGACCGGTAAGGTCAATGAACGCCTCGAAGACGTCGCTCTCGGTAACCACGCCCAGCAGCGACCGCTTCTCTACGACCGGCAACCCGCCGATCTTCTCGCGCCGCATGATCACCGCGGCGGCCTCTATGGGCGCGTCGGGCCCGATCGTCATTGGATCTGGACTCATGATCTCGCGTACCGCGGTCCGTTCCAGGAAGGCAGAGGCCGCCTCGGCGTCCACCCCCGCAACGAGAGAGGGCTGCGCGCGCATCAGGTCGGTCCAGGTAACGATCCCCACGAGCCGGCTTCGCTGCAGCACCGGGAGCCGACGGATTCCGAGCCGGCGCATCACGCCGAGGGCTTCCGCCAGTGAAGTCCTGGTCTCGGCCGTGATCGCTGGAGCGCTCATTCGGTCGCGAACAAGCATGGCACCCAAACCCCGCCGTTTCAACCGCGTCCTTGCGGCTGGCTCCATCGTATGGAAGCCGCTCAGGGGTACAATAGGGTTCTGGACGGATATTGTCAGGGTCTCCGGCGCGCGATCACGATGGAAAGAACCAGCAGCACCACCCACAGCGCCGCGCTCAGCGCGCACCACGCGCAGACCGCCTGGAGCACGGCCACCTGCAGCCAGGTAAGGTAGGCCGAGAAGGTCGTCCCGAACACCGCGAGGCCGAAAAGAGCAGGGGACGCCCAGGACGTGACCGACGCGCGGGTCGCGCCCACAATCGCTACGAAGGCGACCACCACGTACAGCAGCAACCCCAGAGCAGCGTTCGGGATTCCGAGGAACCGAGCATAAGGACTGGTAACGACCTCGGCGCACGCACCCACAAGGCACACGGGCGCGATGTTCCGCGCTGAGCTGATAAGCAGGTATCCCGAGACCGCTATGCCGGCCACAGCGACCACTGCCGCAGCCTGCCAGGCGCGGGCGGCGTTAGCGCGGGCGCGCGGCTTCGATGGCGGCACGGAACACCTCAATGGGTTGAGCGCCTACGATCGCGCGGCCGCCCACGAAACTGGTCGGGGTGCCCTGCACTCCACGCCTCAGCCCCTCGTTACGGTCGGCGTCCACGCGGGCGCGCATCTGGCCGCTGCGGAGGCAACGGGTAAACGCCGCCTGGTCGAGACCGATCTCGCGCGCGGCGGCATCGAGGTCTCCGGCCCCGCGCAGTTCACCCCTGGGCAGGCGCGCAAACAACGCGCCGTGGTACGCCCAGAACTTGCCCTGATCGGCTGCGCACAGGCTGGCCTCGGCTGCCTGCTCGGAGAGTGGACCTCCCACCGGGAACTGCCTGTACACGATCCGGACGATCCCGGTGTTGACGTACTCGGAGACGATGAGCGGCTCGATTGACTCGGCGAGGATGCCGCAGTACTTGCACCGGAAGTCCGAAAATACCTCGAGCGTCAACGGCGCATCGGGGCGCCCGCGCGTCGTGCCGGTAGATGCTTCCGGCACGGGCCGGGACGGTGCGGCCGCAGGAGGCGCGGTGGTCTTCCATTGGAGCACCGCCGCACCGATCGCACCTGAGACGGCAACGGCGGCGATAACGATCCATAGACCTCGCCGGGAGCGGCGACCAGATCTCATGATTCCTTGGACCCCCTGACGGTGAAGACCGGGACTTCGGCGTGCCGGACTACGTGCTCCGCAACGCTCCCGAAGAGCAGGTGCGCAAGTCCGGTGCGTCCGTGCGTGCCCATTACGATCAGGTCGGCCCCCACGTCCGCGGCAACCGCGAGGATCTCGTGCCGCGGCGTGCCTTCCCTGATCAGGGGCGTCGCGCCCGGCACGCGCGCGGCCACCGCCGCCATCTCCGTACGCGCCTCTTCACGCATCTGGTCCAGCAGCGATTCCGGGGGCGGAGGAATCATGACGCCGCCGGGACCGCCCATGATGGCGCTTACCGACACGTCAACCACGCTGAGCAGGACGATCTTCGCGCCGAACGCCTCGGCAATGGCCTGAGCCCACTCGACCGCTGCCGCGGACCCCGTGGAGAAGTCAACCGGTACAAGGATGGTGCTGATGCGCGGTGGCATGCCTACACCTCCGGAATGCACGCACGTGGCCGTATTCTACCAAACGAAAGGGAGTGCCGCATCTGCCCGCCCGCCTATGAGGGCGCCAGGAGGATCTTGACGGCGCGGTGCCGCCGCTTGTCGAGAGCCACCTCGATCGCGCGATGGAACTCCGCCAGGGGAAACCGGTGCGTGATCAGAGGTCGCAGGTCCACGCCGCCGGTCGCCAACAGGTCCATGGCCAGGTCCATGGACCGGACCGTGCGGCCGTCCACCTGTTCGCGCGCGTAAGCAAAGCACCCATGAACCGCGATCTCGCGCAGCCAGATCGGGGTCCAGTCCACGCCCCTTGGAAACGCTGCCAGACCCACCAGCACCACCGTACCGCCGGCGCGCGTCAGACGAAGCGCGTCGGCTATGCTGCGCCCGGTTCCCACGCACTCCAGGGTGGCGTCCACGCCGCCGGTCAACACCGGCGGCCCCAGCATGGGCTTCAGCAAACCGGAACCAGTGAGGGAGGCGATCTCCCGGTAGTGAGTGTCCCCTGCAGGGACGATGACCGCCGAAGCCCCCAGGCGGCGCGCCAGGTCGGCCTGATGCGGATACCGCGCAAGAACGACGGTCCGCGCACCCGGCCGGAGCGCGCGCAGTGCCGCCACCGCGGCAAGCCCGATCGCTCCTGCGCCGGCCACCAGCACCGTCGCGGCGTCTGGGGGTACGAACCTCAGGATGGCGTGCACCGCCACCGCCAGTGGCTCCACCAGGATGGCCTGCTCATCGGAAACATGGGCGGGAACGAAGACCAGTTGCGATTGGTGCGCCACCATCACCTCGCCCCACGCCCCACCGGTGTCGCGGCAGGCGCCCTGTTGGAGCCCTGGGGAAAGGTATCCCTCGGCGAACCGGCTGCACAGGTTGTGGTCGCCCCGTGCGCATGCCGCGCATGGATCGGCGAAACCCCGCGCCGCGCAGGCCAGCACTGGCTCCACCACAACCCGACTGCCCACCGCCGCGCCCGCATCAGGACCGGCCTCCACCACGGTGCCGACGTTCTCGTGCCCGATGACGAACGGCATCGAGGCGTAGACCGTGGCATACGGGCTCGTTTCCAGGAGCACCACGTGCAGGTCGCTCCCGCAGACGCCGCCCAGGTGCACGCGCACCTTGACCCAGTCGGCTCCGGGCAGGCGGGGCTCAGGGATGTCAGCCAGGCGGACCGGGCTCATCCGGCTCCAGAACGCGGGGCGCCAGAAGCGGCCGAGCGCACGCGTTGCAAGGTATCGGGGGATCGTGATGTTGGAGACGACGGCCTTCACACGATCACACTTCAATACGATCGGGGCGCGCCCCTCCTAGCCGGCGGTACACCTGGGCCGTGTTGACGTTGTGCAGCGTGCGCAGGCCCGGGTCCACGGCCTCCAGTTCTGCCGCCGTCACCTGCCGCACGCGCAGCGCCTCGACTGCGGCCCACATGCGCCGCTCTCCCGCCGCCAGGTGCGCCTCGAACAAGGGTAGGGTCGCGGTGGCATAAACGGCGTGCAGGGGATGCCAGCGACCCTCCACCCTGGGAACGGCCGCATCGTAGCCCTTTGCCAACCCGGCCAGGAGCCGCACCGCATCTGGAGAGAGGTAAGGCATGTCGCACGCCACCACGAACGCCCATGGTGTTGCGGCCGCTTGCAGACCGCTGCAGACACCCACCAGCGGCGCCTGGAGGGCAAACCTGTCTGGGACCACCCTAACGGATAGGTGCTCGTAGGCCGATGGCTCCTTGGCGACGATCAAGACCTCGGAGCAGCACGCGCTCAGGGCATGGAGCACCCGCTGGATCATCGGCACGCCCTCGATCTCGACAAAGGCCTTGTCGGTCCCCATGCGCCTGCTCTCGCCCCCGGCAAGGACTACCCCTGTGATGCCGGCGCTCGCGCTCATGCAGGAACCGCCTTGCGTGCGATCAGGTCCACGATCAGGTCGGCGAGTGCGTCCAGTTCCTGCCAGGTGAACGCGGGCGCACCGCCCCTTTCCGCGGCGCCGCAGGCAGGCCCGTCGCCCACTACCGCGATGAGCGGACCCGCGGGTTTGGACCGATTCTGGGTCACGCCTTCCCTGATCATGAGGATCTTCGGCCAGGGTGACCCATTGTATCCTTCCACAAGCACCAGGTTCGCGTGGCGCAACCCTGCCAGCACCTGCGCCAGCGGGGGATCGCCCGCGAAGGGCCGCCGGTACACGGCGCCACCAGGGCCTGCCAGCACGGTTTCGATCGCGCCTGCCTGCACGGCGCGCCAGGTGTCCGTTCCCTCATCGTCAACCGACCTCATGTGCGCGTGGTGCTTCACGACGGCGACTGCCAGGCCGCGCCGCAGCAGCGCCGGGATCAGCCGCTCGATCAAGGTGGTCTTGCCGCTCCCGGATCCGCCGACCACGCCCAGGACCGCTGGTTGGCCGCCGTCGGCGCCGTGCAATCCTGGCGGCGTCAGGAGACGGACAGTAACCCGAGCACCCGCAGGCAGTTCTAGGTCACCTGGTTCGATCACGATGAGCGCGTTGGCCTCGCTCGCCGAACGAAGGGTCGCGGTCCCCTGCCGGGTAAGCGGGACGACCTCGATGCCGAAGGCGCCGTGGGCTGCCCGGCCCCACAGATACCGCCGGCGCCCTGGTTTCACGCTCAGCGCTTCCGCCAGCGTGGCCGCAACGACCTGGCGGTGGATCTCCCGATGGCCCATCATCGCGCACAGCGCCGGGCGCACCAGCACCTCAAAGGCAATGCGGGCGGCACCGGGCGTGCCAGGGAGCGCAAACACCGGCCGCCCCCCAGCCAGCCCAAATGCCACGGGCGAGCCCGGCTTCATGCGGACGCCGGCGAACTTCATCTCCACGCCGAGCCGTCGAAGAGCGTCTCGCACCAGGTCGCGTTCGCCGACCGAGACCCCGCCGCAGATCATCAGGGCGTCGGCCCCAAGTCCCTCCCGTATCTTCCGTTCGAGGGGGGCCAGATCGTCCGGCGCTATCCCCAGCCGGAGCGGCGTCGCACCCAGCGCCGCCACCTCGGCGGCCAGGGCATAGGAGTTGCTCTCACGCACCTGGCCCGGGCGCAGCGCGGCCGAGGGCGGCACCAGCTCGTCCCCGGTTGCCAAAATCGCCACCGCCGCCCGCCGGACGACCGGCACCGCGCTGTGGCCGAGCGCGGCGAGCAACCCCAGGTGGCCGCCGGCCAGCACGGTACCCTCCCGCAGCACGACCTCGCCGGCGCGCGCATCCTCGCCAGCGGGAAAGACGTGCCGGCCGGCAGCAGTCGGAGAGACGACGACCCGCTCGTCCTCCCACCGCAGCGCCTCGCGCGGGATCACCGCGTCGGCGCCGGGAGGCACCGGCGCACCGGTGGCGATGCGGAGGGCGGTGCCAGGCTCCAGCGGTGCCGCCCAGACCTGGCCCGAGTAGATCGCGCCGACGACGCGCAGCGCGACCGGGCGGTCCTCGGAGGCGCCGGCAACGTCACCGGACCGCACCGCGATCCCGTCCATCGCGGCGCGGGGAAACGGCCATAGGTCCTCCGCGGCCTCGACCGCCTCGGCGAGCACGCGGCCGGCGGCCTCGGTCAGGGGGACCTCCTCAACCGGCCCCCGGGCCACCGACGCCAGGACCACGGCCAGCGCCTGCTCCACGCTGGTCGTCCGGTCGGTCGGCTGAACTGAGTCCGCGGGCATGTCGTCCTCCCGATGGGCGGGATGCGCCGTCCCTTCTCCTACGGTAGGGACCCGGCGGCTCCCTGCCCATCGGGCAGGCGCAGTATGGCCGGACCGATCAGACCGGGCCTACACCCATCCGTAGGGGATGCGGGTGCGGAAGGCCCGCCAGGCGAACAGGGCGGAGCCGAGCAGTAGCACCCCTGTCAGCAGGAGAGGGAAGCGTGCGTACACCTGGAGGCCGAGCAGCACCGCCGCGAGAACCAGGAAGAGGCAGGTCGCCGCGAACTTCTTCCGCCTGAGCCGCAGGGTCGTGATGGCCGCGGCAAGATCCTTGGGCATGGCCTGGCCGGACGCCTGGGAGAAGAGACCGTCCAGCCGGGGCTGCAGATTGAAGTGAACGTAGGACAGGAGGCCCATCAAGGCAAGCAGCAGCAGGAACTTGACTCCCAGGACCCAGTCGGTCAGCAGCGCTCCCAACCCCAGGCCGCGGAGCCAGACCAGCAGCAGGCCGCTGGCCAGCACGGCGATCTGAAACGCGTAACAGCGGACCGCCATCCCCCGGATGATGTTCTCCATGTAGTGATCGGCCCGGTCTCCCAGCGGCGGACCGAGGCGGCCGCGCTCGTTAACCGTGATGAGCGCGTAGAGCGGCCAGGCCATGAACACGACGCCCAGGATATGAGCAAACCGCAGGAAACTGATCAGCGTGTCCACTGCGACAACTCTCCCCCCGCCGCTAGACGCGGACGAGCTTCACCTTCGTGTCATAGAATACCGCGCTGGCCCCGGCGGGATCGGAGAGGCAGGTGTTTGGCAGGACCGGATCGGTACGCATCGCGGCGTTGGCGTGGATACCGCGGCCGCGCCGGGGATCGCCCTTGACTACCTTTCCGTCGATCGTGACATCGGCGGCCCCGTAGGCCCAGTGGCCGTGCCCCAGCGAGAACGCGGTCACTCCCGGGCGAATCCCCTCGATGACCCTGACCTTCCCCACCATGGGCCTGTCCAGGCCGTTGCCCAACGGCCAGATTCCATCGGGGTTGGACGCGGAGGTGACCTTCACCGTGTCGCCCTCCCGCAGGCCCAGGCGCACGGCGTCCTGCTTGTTCACGAGCATCGCGTTCTCCGGCAGCAGCGCCTGCAGCCAGTAGTTGCCCGGGGTGCGCGACTTGGTGTGGCTGATCTCGCGAAAGGTGATCAGGGTGAGGTCGAAGCCGGCCTTTTCATCGTCCACCGGCTTCCCGGTGATGTCCAGGGGCGCGGTGAGGTAGGTGGCCAGCCCGGGAAAGCCCTTCCCGTTCATGGCGTTCTTCGTCTTCGCCACCTTCTCCATGTAGAGGTTGGCGAGCTGGCCGTACTGGGTCCCCAGCAGATCGCCCTTGAACGCCTTCTGGTAATCCTGGAAGCGGCCGCCCCGGTTCAGCACATAGATGACCTTCCGCCACCACGCCTCGCCGACCGCCTGCTTCCATTTCTCCGGGTCGAACACCGTCCCGGGCAGATGGCGCCTGCCCTTCAGGAAGATCTCCACCTCCGCGTCGCTCGCGTCGGGAACCGCATCGCCGGGCCGCTCGCCGGCAGCCAGGTTGGCGACCATCCGGAGGTAGAAGTCCTCCGGCCGCCGGAAGTCCTGGCCGGGGCCGAACGCATCCTTGCCGAACCCCGGCAGCCCCAGTCGCTCGGCGACGGCCAGGAAGAACGCCTCGTGCGAGATCGGCATCTCCTCCCCATAAACTGTGGCCGTCTCCGGGATGGGGCCGATGACCGGCTGGCGGACCGGCTGCACCTTCACGGTCATCGACGGGTGTGTCCCCTGGAACTCCCACCGTTCCAGGTAGGAGAGATCAGGGATGATGTAGTCAGCGTACATCGAGGTCTCGCCGATCACAATGTCGGACGCGATGAACAGGGGCAGCTTCTCGGGGTCCTTGAGGATCTCGATGTTGGTGTGGCCGGCCGGCAGCGAGTAGACCGGCGACCCCATGTACAGGTACGCGATCTTGATCGGGTACGGATAGGCATCGCCGATGGAGGGGGCGATCTCCTGGTAGATGTCGCTGGACAGTGGATACCAGGGACGCTTCGCCGGGTAGCCTGCAAAGATGGTCGAGTCCTCGTACCGGGTCTCGTGGCGGATGATGGACACCCCGAACGGGGTCGTGCGCTTCGGATGCAGGTCCTTGAGGTTGAACGGCTGCCCGTCCTTCTCGCCCGACGGGTCATAGACCTTGGCCCAGGACGAACCGCCCTTCCAGTCGAGGTTGCCGATCAGCACGTTGAGGGCCATCCACGCCAGCACGTTGAAGAAGCCGTTGGTGTGCTGGCTCACCCCGCGGTGGACATCGGCGGCCGCCCGCTTGCCGTGGGCGGTAAACTCTCGGGCCAGGTCGACGATATCCGCCGGCCGGATGCCGCAGATGGCAGCCCACTCTTCGATCGAGTGGCGGGACGCCTCCTCCCACAGGAGCTGCATCGCGCTCTTGACCTTGATGCCCTTGACCTCGGCGGCCACGAAGAGATCGCCTTCGACCGGGCTGGCCTCGTCATCGGGATCGAAGGTTACGGACCGGTCATTCTTGAGCACGACGAAGGGGTCGAACTCGTAGGCGACGTCCTTGTCCTTCACCTTCTCCTTGCGCGTCTGCACCGGCAGCCCCAGGTCGGACGCCCGCAGGAACGCTCCCGGCTTGCCCCGCTCGATCTTCACCAACCAGGCCGCGTTGCTCCACGACGGCTCGCCGTCAGCAGCGGCGGCGGCCCTATTGGCGTTCCGCAAGAAGCGCTCGTCGAAGCGGCGGTGCTCGATGATCCATCGCGCGATCCCCAGGGCCAGGGCGCCCTCGGTCCCCGGCCTGGCCGGGATCCACTTCCACGCCTTGGCCGCGGTCTTGGATAGCCGCGGGTCCACGACGGCCATCTTCAGGCGGCCGGTGGCCAGCCCTTCGGTGATCCGGGGGGTCCGGTTGGTCGGGCCGTAGTTGCCCTCGAACGGGTTTGCGCCCACGAAGATGACAAACTCGGCATGCTCGGTGTCGGCCTGCCAGTACCACTTGCGGCCCTTCGTCCACTTCATCTTGCCGTCTTTCGGATCGAAGACGTACTGCTCGCTCATCGCCTTGCAGGCGAAGTACAGCGACCCCTGGCAGACCGTGGTGTGGCCGTGGAAGTTGGCCGAGCCGAAGCTGTCCTGGACGAAACGTCGCACGAAGTCGCCCCGGCCGGCCTTCTGGCGGCCCCAGAAGTAGAGGAACTGGTTGTTCTTCGGGCCGAGATCCGGATGATCGGGATCGATCAGGGTGTGCAGGTGTTCCTTGAACGTGGTCTTGAACGCTTCGACCAGGGCCTGCTTCTTCGCCTTGTCCTTTTCCGCCCGGATCTGGCGCACGGCCTCGTCCATCGCCTTGGCCACCTTGGGATCGCGCAGGACCCAGACCTCTCGCAGGCCCGGGACGTGCCGGTCCTCGCCGATGTCGGCGAACAGCTTGCCCCCGTCGACGATCTCGGCCACCGCCTGCTCGAACGGGATCGTGCGCCACCGGTTGGACCCGCGCGGGCCGGCGCGCTTGAGCACCTTGACGAGGCGATAGGCGTCGTAAGCGGTCTGCAGGCCGGCCTGCCCCTTGGGGCACAGCGGGGCGTCGACGGCGGCGGCGCGCTCGGGCGCGGTTGCCAGCGGCAGGTGCGGCACCAGCGTAAACGGGTTGTAGGGGTTGCCGTCGATCTTGGCCGCGATCCCGTCGAGAACCTTCACCTTGATCCCGCAGCCGGTGTTGCACTGCAGGCAGGCCGAGTAGAGGATGTTCTCCGCCCTGGCCAGGGCGGAGGCCTCGGGCGGCTGGAGGGTCCCGGCCTCGGCCCGGCCGATCACGTCCCACGCCCACCGCAGCCGTTCCGCGCCCAGGGCTCCCCCGCCCAGCAACGCCGACGTTTTGAGGAAATCCCGCCGGGAAAGACCGCTGGCAGGCAGGCAGGCAGGCTCTGCGCGGTCGGTCCGCTCGTCGTGTGCCGTCATCTCACGCGACCTCCTTGTCGAGCGGGCGCAGCCGCTCGCTTCCCACAAGAAAGGCCAGCACGGCGGCCCCGACGGTGCCGGCCGTCACGGCCCACTCCATCGCGCTGGGGAAGTAATCGAACGAGAGGTGCGGCCCGGTATACGCCGTCGTCAGCGCGGCCAGTTCCGGCACGGTGAGCGCCGGGAAGACGATGTTGGCGCGGGCGGCGGCGAAGCCCACCAGAACCAGCACGCCCATCCATCCGCACCAGGCGCCGTTCTGTGCCAACCGGCGCTGCACCAGGACAGCCATGGGCAGGAGCGTCCCCAGGGACAACTGGAAGATCCAGAATGCCCACCAGTATGAACCGAAGAGCACCTCGCGGATGGCCTCCACGTTCTGCGGGACGTTCCCGTAAAGGCTCTGCGAGAAGTCCGCCCACAGGAAGTAGAGCTTGACCACGCCGAGCACCACGGTCGCCACGGCCAGCACCCATAATTGATCCGCGCGGTGCGGATCATCGCGGGAGCCAAACAGCCCCAGGGCCACCAGCATGGCGGCGACACCGGAGGCGAGGGAGAAGACCGGGAACTGGACGGGGAACAATCCAACGTGCCAGAAGAGGCGGCTCGCCTGCACGCCCAGCAGCGCCCCCACCGCCCCGCTGGCGAACAGGGCCAAGGGCAGGCCCGCCAGCATCAGGCCCCGCAGCGCGCGGCCATCTGGGTCACGCCCCGCCAGGTAGAGCGCCCCGACCAGCATCAGGCCGAACAGCGTGTACGCCCACACCATCTGCGCCATCACTGAACCCGGGTCGCCCTGCAGGTAGACCTTCCAGATGCGGTCGATGTGGCCGAGGTCGAGCCAGATCTGAAACAAACCCGCCCCCAGGCTCACCAGGCCGACCCACAGGGCCAGCCGGCCGGTGCCGCGGAAGATGCGCACGCGGAAGAGCAGGTCCAGGGAGGCCACCATGAACGCGCCGGCGGCCAGGCCCGCGAAGAACAGGTACATGGCGACCCACAGTCCCCACACGACGTACGAACCGTAGGCCGCGTTGTGATGCCCGTAGGCCAGGCGGTCGTAGAGCCCCCAGGCCCCGAACCCCACGGCGACCAGGCTGAACCCGATGGCCACTCGCTTGAGTGTCATGGTCCCTCTCCCCTACAGCAGGTAGTGTACGCGCGGCTTGGTGCCCAGCTCTTCCTTGAGGCGGATGACGTTCGGCCGCGGGATCATCTGGGCCACCAGGCTGTCGGGATCGGACTCGTCCCCGAACAGGGTGGCCCGCCCGATGCACGAGGTGACGCACTGCGGCAGCATCCCGGCCTCAACCCGGTGGATGCAGAAGTGACACTTGCGGACGTTGCCGATCGGCGAGGCCTCGCCCTGGCGCGCGCGCGCCTGGCCGTACTCGAAGGTGGGGATGCGCTCGTAGTCATCGGCCTTCGCCTGTCCCAGCAGGGCGGGGACGCCGTCGGGTGTGCCGTCGTTGTACACATGGCCGAAGTCGAAGGTGCGCGCAGCGTAGGGACAGGCTGTAATGCAGTAGCGGCAGCCGATGCACTGGTCGTAGTTCATCGCGACGATCCCGTCGGGCCGCTTGTAGGTGGCATTCACCGGGCAGACCGGCACGCAGGGCGGGCTGTCGCACTGCATGCACGGCCGGGGGATGAAGCGCCGCGTCACGTTGGGGTAGGTCCCGAACTCTTCGTCCAGGACCGGCCGGTAAACCACGCCCGGTGGCAGCTTGTTCTCAGCCACGCAGGCGATGGTGCACGCCGAGCACCCGATGCACTTGCGTAGGTCGATGACCATGGCCCACCGCCGCTCGTGGGCCGGCTTGCGCAGCGCCCGCGGCATTTCGTCCTGCATGCGGATCAGAACATCGACGCGCTCGGGAGCCCGGGCCGGCAGGACCGGTGGGGGCGCCACGACAGGCGCCGCGGGCGATGCGCCCGCAGGACGGGCCGTGCTCGCGGCGGTTCCCTCCAGCAGCTCGACGGCCATCATGGTAACGGCCCCGGCCCCCAGAGTCCTCAGGAAGACGCGCCGCGAGGCGCCGGCGCTGCCTGACCCTCTCTGCCCACCGGCAGGCTCGTGATCGTCGCTCATGGGCCACCTCTAGTCAGAAAGGATGACGCGTCAGTAGCACGAAGGGTCTACACCGCCGCCGCTCCCAGCCTAGTGGGGGGATTCCCGACGCACAATCGGGGCGTGAGTGTATTCTGATACAGCGGATAACGGATGGAGCGCGCCTCTTGCTGTCGACCCTGCTCATTATCGGCCCGGCTCACACACAGTCCCTGACCCACGGCTGAAGGAGATGCGCGTCGGTGATCGCTCCCCCGCGCCGGCCTCTCTGGCCACCCGGACGGCCCAGGCCAGCGACTTGCCAGTCCGGGTCGTCTCGTCCACGATCAGCA
>JBKJJG010000284.1:0-9605 GCA_046598155.1 bacterium
CATCTCGTCGTAGACGGTGGGAGAGAGCAGCACCGCCGCTGGCCGAGCGTCCCGTGTGATGACGATGGGCCGACCTCGCTCTGCTTCGCGCACGAGCTGGGTCAACCGACTCTTTGCTTCAGTGATCGAAACGACGTCTCCCATCGGTCTATCCTCCAGGTTAGATTATCGGACCAATTCATCTGACCTATCAAGTGGACAGAATAATGGTGCGACTGGCAGGCAATACAGGCCGGTGAGGCAAAGCTGACCCGCCAGGCCTAGAATGGGTCAGGCCGGGAGTGGGGTGAGCCCTTCGAGAATTGCGGCATCCCGCATGCGGCGATCAAGGGCCACGATTTCCCGCGATGCCGCATTGCCCTTCCACACCAGCGCAGCCGCAAGCTGGAGAGCGTCGGAGGCGCGAATGGCATGGACGCGTACCAGTCTCCCAGCCTGCTGGCGCACATCTTCAGCAGGGTGGATTTCAACCCACGATTCCTGCAACGTCCTCAGGACGAACCGTGCTGCGTCCTCCCCCTGAAGATCAACGATGCCATCTCGTCGGAGCCTCGCAAACGCGGACCAACACTCGATCGGCGCGCTCCACCACACCGCCATCCGCGGGTCGTTCAGAAGCAACGACTTCACGACCCCGGACGGCGGCTGGTGAAGACACAGCGGTACGATGGCCGACGAATCCCAGAATCTCACCAGCCCTCCTCGCGCTCCTCGAGCAGAGCCTTGAGTGCGAGCCCTTCTGGATCTGCGGGTCTCGGGAGATCCCAGAAGTCGGGAGGCAGCGGCTTCAGAGGTGGTCGCGCCAGCCCGGCCCTTACCAACTCGGCAATCCGCGCATCGTCATCAACGATCTCGGTCACCGGCGACACCCGCGCGACCGGGCGGCCTCGGTCCGTCACGATTATCTCCTCGCCCGCCTTCACGACCCCAATGTACTCGCTCAAACGGGCCTTCAACGATGTAATCGGCACACGCTTCATGGCTTTTCCCCCGCGACAGCAGTGGTCCCTTATTGACCATTATAGGCCTAAACAAATGACCAGTCTAGTTTGGTCTTGGGCTTGGTTCGCGTTCGGCTGGCTGGCTCACTGCGCGAATGTGCAGGCCAGCCGCAGGGGGGCTAGGCTTCCCTTGTTTGCAGCGTCGAGTTCCGGGCGATCACGGCGAAGTGCTTATCAGCGTGGAATAGGGTGCACCGGTGCGCAATGGCCACCGCGGCTATTAGTACGTCGGTCGAGGGGGCTGTTATTCCGTGGCGCCGCAGTCGAAACGAGAGCTGCCAGGCCTCGGGCCACGCTTTTTCGGTCGGGAGGTAGTGCAACGCGCGCAACTCTTCGGACAGTTCGCGGTAGTCGCGTTCCGTGCGGACGCCGCCCAGCAACTCAAGCATCACGACGCCGGTGGTCGCGGCGCGTCGGTCCAGGATAGTCTGTCTGACTGTTTCCGCCAGGGCGGCTGGCGGATCCCTTCTCAGCACCTGGATCCAGACCGAAGTGTCTATGAGGACGAGACGATCATTCATCGCGCCGCGTCCGGTCCAGCTCCGCCTTGGTCAGCGAGACGTCAAACGCACCGATTCTATTGGCCAAGCGCTCGAGGCGCTTGAAGCGGACAAACTCACTGAGGGCAAGCTCGAAGGCCTTCTTCTGCGTCTTGACGCTGGCCAATGCCATCGCTTCCCGAAGGAGGGCCTTGTCAACATCCACGGTGGTACGCACGGGTGTCTCACCTCTGCATCAAAATACCGCGAGAGATGACATCTGTCAATCCACTGATTGCGCATCACTGGAAGCCAGTGATCTATGCGTCTCGTGGCCCGTTATGCCCAGCGCCGCCGGACCTTGAAACGCCGGAAGCCCTTGGCCGACTCCTCCCGGACCATGCCGAGGTAGAGCTCCTGCACGTTCGGGTCGGCCTCCAGTCGCGTGCTGGTGCCCTCCAGCACGATCCGGCCGCTCTCCAGCACGTAGCCGTAGTCAGCGACCCCAAGCGCCTGCCTGGCGTTCTGCTCGATCAGGAGCATGGCGGTCCCCGCAGCGTGGATCTCGCGGATGATCCGGAACACTTCTCCCACAAGGCGGGGAGCGAGGCCGAGGGAGGGCTCGTCCAGCAGCATCAGTTTGGGACGGCTCATCAGCGCGCGCGCCAGGGCGAGCATCTGCTGCTCACCGCCAGAAAGCGTGCCCGCGAGCTGCCGGCGCCGCTCGTGCAGGATCGGGAAGCGGGCCTCCAGTGCCTCGATGTCGCCGGCCACACCGGCGTCTCCGCGCGCGTAGGCGCCCAGGCGCAGGTTCTCGTGCACGGTCAGTTCGGGGAAGATACCGCGGCCCTCGGGGATGTACGCCACGCCCAGCCTGGCGATGTCCTCGGGATCCCATCCGTTGACGCGCCGGCCCAGGACCTCGATCGTGCCCTTGTCAGGCTGGTCAGGGATGTACCCCATGATCGTCTTCAGCAGCGTGCTCTTGCCCGCGCCGTTGGATCCCAGGATGGTGACGACCTGTCCGGGCAGGACCTCCAGCGATACGCCGCGCAGCACGGTCAGCCGGCCGTAGTAGGCCGTCTCGACGTTGCTGACCCTCAGCAGAGGTTTGTCCATCGCGCGGGCGGCCTCCGGCGCGTCCACTACACGGTCTCCCCCAGGTAGGCGGTTATCACCGCTGGGTCGCGCTGGATCACGTCCGGTGTGCCCTGCGCTATCTTCACCCCATGGTCGAGCACCGCGATCCAATCCGAGATCCCCATGACGATCTTCAGGTCGTGCTCCACCAGCACGACCGTGATGCCCCATTCCTCCCGGATGTCCTTGATCCGGAAGACCAGGTCGGCCTTCTCTTCAGCGGTCATGCCCGACGAGGGCTCGTCGAGCAGCAGGAGGATCGGTTCCGTGGCCAGCGCGCGGGCGATCTCAACAAGGCGCTGCTGGCCCATGGGGAGATCGCCCACGCGGCGGCGGCGGGTCGCCTGGAGGTCGAGGAAGTCGAGGATCTCTTCAACCCTGCGGCGGTGCCGCACCTCATCCCGCTTCCACCGCGGCGTGCCCAGCGCGGCGTCCGCGAGTGAGGTCTTGATGTGCAGGTGCCGTCCCAGCATGACGTTGTCCAGCACCGAGCTCATGCGGAACAGCTCGAGGTTCTGAAACGTGCGGGCGATGCCACGCCGGGCCACGGCGTCGGGACGCCAGGGCAGCGGAGCGGCCTGAAACCGGGTCTCCCCGGAGTCCGGCTTGTAGAGGCCGCAGATGCAGTTGAAGAGCGTTGTCTTGCCGGCGCCGTTGGGGCCGATGATCGAGACCAACTCGCGCGCTCCCACGGTCAGGTCCACGCGGTCGAGGGCGACGATACCGCCGAACGCGATCGAAAGGCCCGTGATTTCCAGCAACGGCTGCGCGCTCATCTCAAGGAGTCCGTCCCAGTAAAGGAGTGGACCGGGGGCAGAGCCCCCGGTCCCGTTTTCCCCTAGAACTTCCGGGGGTAGGTGTACCAGTCGGTCAGCTTTGTGTACTGGCCCCGTTCAGACCTGACCATGAAGAGACGGTTGATGCCCTGCCGGCTCTTGGGCGTGAAGGTGACCCCGCGGATAATCTCACCATCCCAGTTCTTGATGGTTTCCATCGCGGTTACCAACCGATCCTTCGTCAGGTTGGGTCCGGCCCTCCGGATTCCCTCGAGGAACGCCTCGACGAACGAAACGCCAGCCGAGGCGTTGAAGGGGTTGCGGGCCAGTGCCGGGTTGAGGCGGATCAGGGTGGCCAGCGCCGCGTCCACCTTCGCGTCACCCATGCCGGGGACCGGGATGTAGGTGGCGAGGTAGACATTGTTCCAGGCCTCGCCGGCGAGCGCGAACATGACGGGGTCGAGCAGCGTGAATGTGGACATCAGCGTGGGCTGGTACCCCACCTTGGCGATCTCCCGCACGATCAGCGCGCCTTGCCGCGGCGTGGCATAGAGGATGAGCGTGTCCGCCTTGGACTCCTTCAGCTTCAGCGCCTGGGCCGCCACCTCCACGTCGGTGACCTCGTAGGAAACCTGCGCCACGAGCTTGGCGCCCTTGGTCTGGGCGATGCCGCGTTTGACCCCAAGCAGGCCCTGCTGGCCGTAGAGGTCGTTCTGGTAGAAGACGGCGATGTTCTTGGCCTTGAGGTTCTCCACCCCATACTTGGTCAGGTAGATGCCCTCGTCCACGTAGCCGGGATAGGTAACGAACAGGTATTTGTTGCGCTCACGCATTCCGGCCCAGATGTCCGCGCCGCACGCCGGGGTGATCCAGAGTGTCTTGGTCTCGATCATGAAGTCGCGGGTGGCAAAGCAGTTGGCGGTCCCTATCGAGGAGACCAGGCCGAAGATACCGTCCCGCTCAACCAGCTCGCGCACGTTGGCCACTGCTCGTGGAGGCAGATAGGCATCGTCCCGGATGAGGAACCGGAACTTGCGGCCGTGGATGCCGCCTTGGTCGTTGATGTGCCGGAGCCATGCGTCAATGCCGCCTCCGACTCCAGTCCCCCAAAGGGCAGCCGGGCCGGACATCGGCATGGAAGTGGCCAGCACTATCTCGGTCGGGGTGACGCCTCTCTCAGCGGGCTGGCCGACGGCCGCGGTACCCAGGGCCGCCACGACTGCCACAGCAATTACGAACTTGGTCAGAGTTCTCATTCGCGCTCCCTCCTTGCGTGTCGAGTCTCCGATCTCATACCCTCTCTCATACCCTCCTGTGGTACACGCGGCCGAGCAGTCCTTCCGGCCGGACAAGCAGCACCAGGATGATCACGGCGAAGGCCATCGTGGTCTTGAACTTGAACGAAACATACCCAGCGAACACGCTTTCGGCGATCCCGAGCAGAAATCCCCCTAGGACGGCCCCCGGGAGACTGTCCATCCCGCCCATGACCGCGGCCGCGAAGCCCTTGAGGAACGGGTCGAGCATCATGAACGGGTCGAGGTAGACGACCGGCGCCAGAAGCACGCCAGCCGCCCCGCCCAGGGCAGCGGCCAGGCCCCAGGTGAGGGCGTAGATCCGGCGGGCGGGGATGCCCAGCGCCTGGGCCGCATCGGCGCTCTGCGCGACCGCCCGCATGGCCAGGCCGACCTTGGTGCCCTGCACCAGGACGTACAGCAGGGTCATCAGGACAATCCCGATGACGATCGTGCCCAGGTTCGTCTCGCTGACGACAACCTGCCCGAACCGATAGACCCGCATGTCCGAGAGGGGGAAGGGGAAGACCAGCGTGTCGGTTCCCCAGATGACCTGCACGACGCCGCTGAGCACCAGGGCGAGGCCCAGGGTGAGCACGATCTTGCCCAGGAGCGAGGCTTCCTTCGCGGGGCGGAGTACTAAGAAGAAGAATAGCACGCCCACCAGCGCTGCCGCGGCTAATCCGCCGGCCACCGCCAGCGAGAACGGCAGCTTGCGGCCGATCAGGGTGAACGCGACGAAGGTTCCCAGGGTCGCGATGTCGCCGTGCGCGAAGTTCAGCACCCTGGAACTCCGGTACAGGAGCACCACGCCCAGGGCCACCAGCGCGTAGAGACTGCCGGTCGCCAGGCCTCCCACAAGGTACTGCGCTAGGTGTGTCACAGCGGCCAGGCCTTGAAGTACATCTTAATCCGTATCCACCGCCCGTAGATCCCCCGTGGCTCAACCATCATCATTAGGATTATGGTCGCGCCGTAAACGATGGGGAGCCACTGCTTGAGCCCGCTCAGGTAGTGGGGTAGGAGCGTCAGGATGACGGCGCCGATGATCGCGCCGGAGACCGTTCCCAGCCCTCCGATGACGATCATTGCGAAGTAGGTGATGGACTCCAGGAAGGTGAACGACTGCGGCTCGAGGTGCCGGAGCGCCTGGGCGATGATGGCGCCCGCGATCCCGGCGTAGGCGGCGCTGATCGCAAACGCCAGGGTCTTGTACCAGAGCAGGTTCACCCCGGTAACCTCGGCTGCGATGTCGCTGTCGCGGATGGCGGCGAGTGCCCGGCCGACGTGCGACCGCGCGAGGTTGTAGCCAACCCACGAGAGCACGACGGCCGCGCCGACGGCCACGTAGTAAAGCTGCTGGGTCGGCGTAACCCCCGGGATCCCAAACGATAGCTGCTGGACCGGCAGGCCCGTGCGCCCGCCGGACAGCGCCGTCCAGTTGACGAGGACCTGGTAGACGGCGATGCCGAATCCCAGCGTGGCGATGGCCAGGTAGGGTCCGGTGAGGCGCAGCGCCGGCAGGCCGACGACGAAGCCAAATCCGGCGGTGATCGCCGCCGCACCGATCCAGGCGACGTACCAGGGGAGACCGAGTTTGGCAGCCAGCAGGCCCGAGGCATAGGCGCCGATGGCCACGAAGCCGGCATGTCCCAACGATATGAGCCCGGTGAACCCTACCAGCATGTTCAGACCGACCGCCACGATCACGTTGGCGGCCATCAGGATGGCGATGAAGAGAAGATAGCCCAGGCCGACCTTGGGAAGTAGAAAGGGCAGGGCCGCAAGCCCGACCAGCAAGGCCGCGACCGCCGACCAGCCCGTCGCTCCCTTAACCAGGTAGAGGTCGTCCTGGTACCGTTCCAGCAGGTTGCCCGACACGTCGAAGGGTGAGATTCGCCCTGTCCCGGTAGAAGCCCTGCCTCCTGCCCGCTGTTTTGGCAGGTCGAAGCGGATTCGTTCCCGTAGGGCTGTGCTATACTTTTCCCATCCATGCGGGCAGAAAGGACCGAACCCAGGTGGTCGTCAACAACCTGAAACTGCTCGTCGGAGGCGTTCAGCTTCGCGACGCTGTTACCACGGTCACAGACATCCTCGGGAAGCTGTTCGTGCGGGCCGGACTGCACGTCCTGGCCATGGAGAGGGGGTACGCCTCGACCATCTACGGCGCCCACCAGTTCGATCCGCTGGTCGTGTCGGCGACCCCGCCGCTCTCCTACGGCGATGATCGCACCGACATCCTGGTGGCCCTGGAGCACGACGCTAACCCCGATGCTTCCATCCAGCCCAACCGCGATACCATCCTGCGGCACGGCAGGAACCTAAAGGAAGGCGGGGTTCTGATCTACGACAGCGGCGCCGATACCGTGGAAACCAGCGAGCTCAAGGCGCGCGGGGTCAAGGTCTTCCCCCTAGCTGCCCGCCAGATCGCGCAGCGAGACCTCAAGATGGAGGTAACCAAGAACACGATTGTCACCGGCGCGCTGCTGCGCCTGCTCGAGTTCGACATGGACTACGCCCTGTTCGGCGCCTATCTGGAAGGGCGGTTCCTGAGCAAGGGGCGTGGGGTTGTTGACATCAACCTCGAGGCCGCGCGCCGCGGCCGGGCGGCGGTTGAGGAGATTCTGTCGAGCAACGGGTGGGATACCATCGGCTACCGACTGGAGCCGCGGCCCTCCGCGGTGCCGAACCTGCTGTTGACCGGCAACGAGGCAATCGCGATGGGTTCCGTCCTGGCGGGCTGCCGGTTCTACTCCGGTTACCCGATTACCCCAGCCACCTCGATTCTGGAATTTCTGGAGAAGCACCTGCCGCAGTACGGGGGCCGGGTGCTGCAGGGGCAGAACGAGCGCGAGTCCATCCGGGCCGCGATCGGCGCCAGCATCGCCGGGGTCCGCAGCGCCGTGGGATCGTCGGGGCCGGGGATCTCACTGAAGGTCGAGGAGTTCGGGCTGTCGGGGGCCACCGAGACGCCGCTGGTCATCATTGACACGCAGCGGGCGGGTCCTGCAACCGGCATGCCCACGAAGAGCGAGCAGGGCGACCTGGCGATGGCCATCTATGCCGGGCACGGCGAGATCCCGCGGATCGTGCTCTCGGCGGGGACAATCGAGGAGTGCTACTCCCTTGCGTTCGAGGCGTTCGACCTGGCCGACAAGTACCAGTGCCCGGTTTTCCTGCTCAGTGACCTGACCCTGACGGATGGCCGTAAGAACCTCCCGGAGACTTTCTTTACCGAGAACCGGAAGCCGGTGGTCCGCCACGGTCTGGTGCGCGCATCCGACATCAAGGGCGACGGCTACCACCGCTTCGCGATGACCCCCTCCGGCATCTCTCCCCGCAGCATTGTGGGCACCCCGGGCGCGATCTTCAAGGTGAGCGGAACCGAGCACGACGAGACGGGGTTGATCACCACCGACCCGTCCAAGCGCAAGGCGATGGTCGAGAAGCGGATGCTCAAGATGCAGACCTATCTGCGGGAAGACGCGAAGCCGCCGCAGGTGTTCGGTTCTCCCGACGGCGTTCCGCTGCTGGTTGGGTGGGGATCAACCAAGATGCCGCTGTTGGACGCGCAGGCGCGGCTTCGGGCGGAAGGAACGGAGACGTGCGTGATCTACTTCACGCACATCTGGCCGTTCCCCGTCCACCTGGTGGCGCCCCTGCTGCGGCAGGGGTCTACGCTGATCGTCGTCGAGCAGAACTACGCTGGACAGCTCGCGGACCTGATCCAGCAGGAGTGCCTGGTCGAGACGCGCCGCGTTCTAAAGTACAACGGGCGGCCGTTCTACACGGCGGACATCGCCGGGGGCGTGCGCCAGATACTCGCCGGCGTCACGCGCGTCGTTCGCGTCGGCGAAGAGGCGCCGGACGCTGCCGTTGCGACAGTGCCGGAGGGGGACTAGCAGATGAGCGTTGCGTCGCCGGGAACCGCCAAGCTGTGGGAGCAGAACGCGTTTCCCAGGCACCGGATCCAGTGGTGCCCCGGATGCGGTGACTTCGGTGTCCTGGCCGCCCTGAAGATGGCCCTGGTGCGGATAGGCGTAATGCCGCACGAGGTCCTCCTGGTCGGAGGGATAGGCTGCTCGGGACAGACCCGCAACTACCTCAACGGCAACGGGTTCCACGGCACTCACGGCGGCCCGCTGGTGTACGCGCTGGGCGCCAAGATGGTTGACCCCGGCCTCACGGTGATCGCGCTGGCCGGCGACGGCGACACGCTGGCCATCGGGATGGAGAGTTTCATCCATGTCTGTCGCCGCGACCCGGCAATGACGCTTATCTTAATGAACAACGGCGTATACGGATTGACCAGGGGCCAGGACTCTCCGACCACGGGGCTCGGTAAGATCATGGAGGAGCACACGGAAGAGCATCCGCCGTTCGTTGATCCGGCGCGGCTGGCGATCACCGCGGGCGCGACCTTCGTGGCGCAGTCGTTCTCCGGAGACCCCAAGCACTGCGCGGATGTTTATGCTGAGGCCTTCCGGCACCCCGGTTTCGCCCTGGTTAACGACTTCTCGCCGTGCGTTACCTACAACAAGTTCAACACCTCTAACTGGTACAGGGAGCACGCCGAGCACATCCCCGAGGGACACGACGCCTCGGACAAGGCCGCCGCGTGGGCGTTGCTGGACGATTTCGACCGGAGGGGGAAGCTGCCGATGGGCATCATCTACCGCGCGCCCAGGCGCAAGAAGGCCCACGCGCGGCTGCCGATCTGGGAGGAAGAGCTGGCCGGGATAGACCCCGAGCCAATGTTCAGCGCGTTCCGCTAGTGTAGTGTCTCACGCAGTTATTGACTTAAGCGCGATCCGCGCGCGGCCGACCTTGTCGGGGAGCTCCGCGGCCGCGGCCGTCCACTTGAAGGGCTTGGGGTCAGCATTGTGTGCCTCGATGTAGGCCATGATCGCCTCC
>JBKJJG010000072.1:0-6626 GCA_046598155.1 bacterium
TGCGGCGAGGTGCTCCTGTTTGGTACTCCCCTGACGCGGTTCACCGAGTGGCGGCGCATCGGCTACGTGCCCCAGCGCGTTACCGCCTTCGATCCTCGGTTCCCGGCCACGGTCAAGGAGGTCGTGGCCAGCGGCCGAGCCGGGCGGACCGGCCTGCTGCGGGTCCCGGGCAAGGAGGATCGGCGCGCGGTGGAGCGCGCGCTGGAGACGGTTGGCGTCGCGGAGTTGAGCGAACGGATGATCGGACACCTCTCCAGCGGCCAGCAGCAGCGCGCCTTCATCGCCCGGGCGCTGGTCAGCGAGCCCGAGCTGCTGGTGCTCGACGAGCCGCTCGTCGGCGTGGACACCGGGGCGCAGGAGCGGTTCTACGACCTGCTCCGCCACCTGCACCGCGACCTCAACGTGACGCTGGTGATGATCTCACACGACGTCGGCGTGATCGCCTCGGAGGTCACCACGCTGGCCTGCATGAACCGCACGCTCGTCTACCACGGCGAGCCGCACGCGTTTCTGGAGAGCGATGCGCTGCGCGCGGTCTACCACATCGGCGTGCGCGTCGTGTCGCACGTGCACTAGGCGGGAGGAGGGCCGGACCCAGTCGCGGGGCGCACAGATGCCGGAGATCCTGCAGCACGCGTTCATGCAGCGCGCCCTGCTCGCCGGGGTGATCGTGGCGGTGGTCTGTCCCCTGATAGGCGTTTTCCTGGTGCTGCGGCGCCTCTCGCTGATCGCCGACACACTCTCGCACGTGGCGCTGGCCGGCATCGCGATCGGGCTGTTTGTCGGGGTACACCCGATCCTGTCGGCGCTCGTGGTCGCCATCGCCGGCGGCGTGGGGGTCGAGGCCCTGCGCGCGAGGGGACGGCTGTTTGGCGAGGCGGCGCTCGCGGTGTTCCTCTCGGGAGGGCTCGCGGTGGCGATCGTGCTGATCGGGCTGGCGCGCGGCTTCACGGTGGACCTCTTCGGCTATCTGTTCGGCAGCATCACGACGGTGACGCCGCTGGACGTGTGGGTGATCGCCGCGCTCGGCGGGCTGACCGCCGCAATCGTGCTGGGACTCTACAAGGAGTTGTTTGCCATTACCTTCGATGAGGAGACGGCGCGCACGAGCGGGCTGCCGGTCCGGGCGCTGAACCTGCTGTTCACGGTGCTGACCGCGCTGGTGGTCGTCCTCGCGATGCGGATCGTGGGCATACTGCTGGTGGGCGCGCTGCTGGTGCTGCCGACGCTTGCCGCGATGCAGGTGGCGTCGTCGTTCCGTGGGACGCTGGCGGCGGCGATCACCTTCGCGGTTGCCGCGGTAGTGCTGGGGCTGGTGGCGGCGTTCTACCTGGACGTGGCCGCGGGCGGGGCGATCGTGCTGGTGGCGCTGGCGCTGTTGGGGGCGGCGGCGCTGGTCGGGCGCGAGGTCGCGCACACCTGATCCCACGGGAGCTCTTGCAGCCGTTCGTGCGCCCGGAGAGGGACCGTTGGAGGTCGGTACTACTTGCTTGGGATCAACTCCAAGCGCGCGCCCGGCGTGATGCCCTTGCGCTTGAAGTAGCCCTGGTTCACCTCAAGCGCGTAGCGGTAGGGCGCGCTCGGATCGTAGATCGTGAAGGGTCCGCTGGCAGGGTTGGGCGCGACCTGCATGTCCAAGATCTCCAGCAGGCGCCAGCGGCTGTCAACGAACCCGATGGAGAGCGGGATTAGCGTGTTCTTCATCCAGAAACCCCCGCGGCCGTCGGCCTCGAAGACAAACAACATGCCGGCGTCCTTGGGCAGCGAAGTCCGGAACATCAGGCCCCTGGACCGGGTCTCCACGGTGGCGACGATCTCCACCTGCAGCGTCGCCCGGAGCCCGCTCTGGTAGATGCGCAGCGTGCCGCGGCCGTCGCTCAGGGCCGCGCCTGGAGACACCGGCGTGGCCGGCGCGCTGCTTCCAGGTGCCGTCAGAGTGCCGGCGGCAACGATGAGGACCAGCAGCCAGAGGACGCGTTTCATCTCGTGGTAACCTCCGCAAGGATGCAGGTTCGCCGGATGGCGGCGCAGCCCTGCTGGCAGGAGAGCCCAGAAGGCGGCACGAACCCGCCGGAGAGACCGAGGCCGGAGAGGCCGGAACCGGAGAGGCCGGAGAAGATGGGCAGTGGCGCGCGGCATGATTTGTGACGTTCTGGTCGTCGGGGCCGGGCCCGCGGGCTCGGCCGCGGCACGGACCTGCGCCGCGCTCGGCCTGCGCACGGTGCTGCTGGAAGAGCACGCTGAGGTTGGGCATCCGGTCCACTGCACCGGTAAGCTGTCGGCCCATGCCTTCCGGCGTTTCGGTCTGCCCTCGTCGCTGGCGCAGAACGCGCTGCGCGGCGCAGCGCTCCACGCTCCTGACGGCTCCGTGGCCAGAGTGCGCCGGACCGCGGTAGATTCCTACCTGGTGGACCGTGCCTCGCTCGACCGGCACCTGGCGGAACAGGCGTCGTTGTCAGGGGCCGAGTTGGTCGTGGGGTCGCGTGCCCGCACCGTGGTGCGCACCGGTGGCCGTGGGGCCGTCCCCAGCGGTGCGACCGCCGCCGGCCTGCGGGTCGAGGTGGATCGCGGCAGCACGCGGCTCGCCATCACCACGGCTCTGGTCATTGACGCCGAGGGTGCCGTTCCCGTTCTGCCGCCGCAACTCGGTCTCGCGCCCCGGCGGGCCTTCGTCCACGGACTCCAATACGACGTGGAGGGCGCCGCGATAGAGCAGGAGGACGCGCCCGATCTGTACTTCGGCTGGAACGTCGCCCCGGGCTTCTTTGGCTGGTTCATGCCCACGGGCGGCGGCAGAGGCCGCCTCGGGGTGGCGGTGGATCCGCGGTGGGCGACCCGGCCCCCAATTCACTACCTCGAGGGGTTGAGGACGGCGCATCCGGCCGCGGCGCCGCGGCTGCGGAACGCCAGGATCGTGCGCAGGTTTGCCGGTCGGATCCCGATACTGGGCCAGCGCCGCCCAACCCACACGGACGGGATGCTCGTGATAGGCGACGCGGCAGGCCAGGTGAAGGCCACCAGCGGCGGCGGCATCTACTTCGCGATGCAAGCCGGTGAGATCGCCGGTCGGGCCGCGGCCCGCTACCTCGGTGCAGGCATGGCGTCCAGCACGGGCGCAGCGTCCGACACGGGCGCGGCGTCCAACGCGGGCGCCCGGCGGGCGCTGGCCGGATACGAGCGCGAGTGGCGCGCCGCGTTCGGTCGCGAGGTGCTGTTCACAACCATCGTCCGGCAGGCGCTCAACCGCCTTTCCGACCGGCACGTCAGCACGATCATCCGCGCGCTCGCCGGGGACGACGGACTGCGCCGCGCGGTAGAGGAGCACGGCGACACGCAGTACCAGTCGCGCCTGTTGCGACCCGTGCTCGTCTCGGCCGTCCGCGCAGGCCTGCGCGACCTGCGCCTGGCGCCCACGGTCCTGACGGCGCTGGGCGCGGCGATGCTCTCGGTGTGGTCCGACGGCGGCGCGCCGTCGCCCGCTCGAACCTGGAGCGCTTCCTAGATGCCGATGCGCCTTATCGCCGACCTACACCTGCACTCCCGCTACAGCCGGGCCACCAGCCGCGACATGGACGTGGAGAACATGACGCGCTGGGCGAAGATCAAGGGCATCACGGTGCTAGCCACCGGTGATTTCACCCACCCCGTCTGGCTGCGCGAGCTGCGCGACAAGCTCGAGCCCAACGATCGCGGGCTGTACGTTCACGACGGCGTGCACTTCATGCTGACCGCGGAGGTTTCGAGCATCTACTCGGCCGGAGGCCGGCTGCGCAAGATCCACAACATCCTCTTCGCGCCGTCGTTCGAGGTGGTGGACCGGATCAACGCGGTGCTGGGTCGCTTCGGCAACCTGATGGCCGACGGCCGGCCGACGCTCACGCTGCCGTCCGATCGCCTGGTGGAGTACCTCATGGAGATCTCATCCGACTGCATGTTGGTGCCGGCGCACGCCTGGACGCCGTGGTTCTCGCTATACGGCAGTATGTCCGGGTTCGACTCGATGGCCGAGTGCTTCGGTGACCAGCTCAAGCACGTCGCGGCCGTGGAGACGGGGCTCTCCAGTGATCCGCCGATGAACTGGCGCCTGTCCGAGCTGGACCGCGTCGTTCTACTGAGCAACTCCGACGCGCACTCGCCGGCGAAGCTGGGGCGCGAGGCCAACGTCTTCGCCTGCGATCCCGACTACCTCGAGATCATGCGGGTCCTCCGCGAGAAAGACCTCTCGCGCCTCCTCTACACCATAGAGTTCTTCCCGGAAGAGGGTAAGTACCACTACGACGGGCACCGGCTCTGCAACCGGCGCATGGCGCCCAAGGAGACCGTCGCCGCCGGCGGCAAGTGTCCGGTGTGCGGGAAGCCGCCGACCGTCGGGGTGCTGCACCGTGTGGAGCGCTTGGCCGACCGCGAGGAGGGCTTCGTGCCCGAGGGCGCGGTGCCGTACCGCAACCTGGTTCCATTGGAGGAGATCATCGCGGAGGCCATCGGCGCCAGGCCCGGGACCGTTGGGGTGCGGGAAGAGTACTACAAGCTTTGCAGCGCCTTCGGGAGCGAGTTCAACGTTCTGCTGGACGCGCCGGTCGAGGAGGTGCGCAGGCACACCACGCTGCGCGTCGCCGAGGGCCTCCGAAGGGTGCGGGAAGGCCGGGTGCGTATCGCGCCTGGGTACGATGGCGTTTTCGGCGAGGTAGGCATCTTCGAGGACGGCGAGGAGGTCCGGGAAGTGACCGAGCCGCCTTCGCAGACGACACTATTCTAGGATGGAGCCCACGTGATCGGCCGCCAGACCCGCATCACCGATAACCTTGACCTGCTCCTCCAGGTGCTTACGTCCCAGTTGCGGGCTGCGCTGGAGCAGCGTCCTGACCTGGACCAGCTCCTGGAGGTGGTGCTCGACCTGGGACGCCGGCCCGAGGCCCGCTTTCCCAACGAGGTCCTGGCGCTGGACGAAGCCTTCGTGGAGCGCGAGACGCTCCGATACGTCACCGAGCGCGTCGGGTCCTTCGGCAAGGACAACCGCGCCGGCATCGAGCGAACCCTGCACCGGATCAGCGCAATCCGCAACCGCCAGGGCGAGATCATCGGCCTGACCTGCAGGGTGGGCCGGGCGGTGATCGGCACGGTGGACATCGTCCGCGACGTGATCGAGTCCGGGCACTCGATCCTGCTGCTGGGCCGGCCGGGCGTGGGCAAAACAACCCTGCTGAGGGAGGCCGCTCGGGTGCTGGCGGACGAACTCCACAAGCGCGTGGTGGTGGTGGACACCTCCAACGAGATCGCCGGCGACGGGGACATCCCCCATCCGGGCATCGGCGTCGCCCGGAGGATGCAGGTGCCGGTGCCGGTGCTGCAGCACGCCGTGATGATAGAAGCGGTCGAGAACCACATGCCCGAGGTGGTGGTCATTGACGAGATCGGCACCGAGGCCGAGGCGCTGGCGGCCCGGACGATTGCAGAGCGCGGTGTTCAGTTGATCGCCACCGCGCACGGCAACACGCTGGACAACCTGCTCCAGAACCCGACCCTCTGCGACCTGGTGGGCGGCATCCAGGCGGTAACGCTCTCCGACGAGGAAGCCCGCCGGCGCGGCACCCAGAAGACGGTGCTCGAGCGCAAGGCCCCGCCGACCTTTGATGTGCTGATCGAGATCCAGGACAAGGACCGCCTTGCCGTGCACCGTGACGTCGCAACCGTGGTGGACAGGTACCTGCGAGGAGTGGTGCCCCGACCGGAGCTGCGCGCGCGGACCGCCGGCGGCGACGTGGAGATCTCACCGTCGGCACCCGAGGGTCCGTTCGCGGCGCTGCCGCCCGCGGGCGCGGGGCGGTCTGGGCGCCAGATCGTGCGCATCTTCCCGTATGCGGTCAGCCAGAACCGGCTGGAACGGGCGATCCGCGAACTCCGCGTACCGGCGTACATAGTCGGGTCGTTTGGGGAGGCGGACATGGTGTTGACCCTGAAGTCACAGGAGAAGCGGCAGCCCAAGCGGCTGCGGGACGCGGCGATGCGGGGGATGCCCGTGCACGTCCTGCGCAGCAGCACCGTTACGCAGATCCAGCAGTTCCTCCGGGGGGTCTTCGGTGTGCCGGAGGAGCCGGCCGGACACGAGGCGGCGTTGACCGAGGTCGAGGAGGCAATCGCCCGAGTGTTCGAGTCCGCCCGGTCCGTTGAGTTGCTGCCGCAGAGCTCGTACATCCGGCGGCTGCAGCACCAACTCGTCCAGCGCTACGGCCTTCCCTCGGAGAGCCAGGGCGAAGATCCGCACCGACGCGTGGTCATCTACCCCAAATAGACGGAGCCATCGTGACAAACCCCACCAACCCCACCAGCAAGCGCGGTCTCTTCATCACGATCGAGGGCCCGGAGGGCGCGGGTAAGAGCACCCACGCCCGCCGGCTGCACGAACGGCTTCGAGGGGTCATCCCCCTCGTGCTGGCACGGGAGCCCGGCGGGACCGCGATAGGCGAGGCCATTCGCGCGGTGCTCCTCGATGAGCGCCACCGCGAGATGTGCGCCGAGACCGAGATGCTGCTGTTCGCCGCGAGCCGGGCGCAGCACGTCGGCGAGGTGGTGCTGCCGGCGCTGGAAGCGGGCACATGCGTCCACAAACCGTTCGGAAAGGACGCATG